>NZ_CAKJTM010000006.1:81335-90585 GCF_917627345.1 Protofrankia sp. CiP3
TCCTATTCTCGGGCGCTCTTAACCCCGCGGGATCCACGGGCAGACGGCACATGCGGATGCTTCCCGCCGACATGATCGGCGCGTGTTTGTTGCTAGGTACGCTTATTCGGCCAAAAACCGTACACAACAACAAACACGCGCCGATCATGAATCTATACGGTCATCACAGACCGGATCCGCGACGCCTGCCCGCAGCCCCGGGTATAACTCGCCGGTAGTCTCGGACGAGGTTTCAATCCGACTCGGAAAGTTCCCGCCCTGTGACCAGCACGCAGCAGAAGGTCACGAACCCGATGCTGGAGTTTCAATCCGACTCGGAAAGTTCCTGCCCTGCGACAGTACCACCGATCCTGGGGGGTCTGAGCTGCAGGTTTGCAAGATCCTTCCAAAACCTCCCAGCGGGGGCTGTGGATAAACTGATCCAAAATGGTGATCGTTTACGTTTGCGCAGGTCACAGGGATATCGATCTTTGCCAGAACCTCCCCGTTTTGTCGGCGTGTCAGAGGTTCTGGATGTTGATCAAGGTTTAACCGCTTGACAGCCACACTCATCGGCCCCTCGAAGCCTCACCGCGCATGGATCGCCGTCACCTCTCCATCCTCCTCGCCATCGTCCGTCAGATGCGGATAGGCACAGGCACAGCCCCAGGGGGAGACTGGCGATGACGAACCCACCACGGCTACGGATCGACGAGCACGGAGTAGCGGTCCCCGTCGGCCTGCCGGGCCAACCTGAACGGGCTCACACACCCACAACTCCACCCCGGCCACCAGCTGCCCCAGCACCGGCAAGAGCTCGAGCCCCGCAGCCCCCGGCCCGGTCAGGATCCCGCCCACCAGCCGCATCGCCGACGACCGTTCATCCCCGATCAGCGCAACGGCTCCCGATGACTGGCTCCCCCACGAGAGAACGCCGTCCCAGACAAACCGACATCAACACGCGTCCAACGGCACGAACAACCTCGGCACGGCCCCGTGCGCGCACTACGGCACGGCCCCGAGCACAGGCTGGTACACGACCACGGGCAGCCGCCATCACATATCGGAATTTTCTGGCGACGGCGCTGCTCATCGGTGGGTTGCTCGGCAGCGCCATGCTGCCGCTGGCGTCGCCACCGCCGACCGAGATCACACCGGCCATCTACGTCCTGCCTGCCGCGAAGAGACCGTCCCCGATGACGATCCAGCCGTTCAGGCCGTAGCGCCGTGGACGTGCCGTCCGTCAGGCACAAGTACAGGCACACATAAACGCCGAACTGAGGGGGAGAACAATGGCCCGGACAATCCGCATCAACGGCATCGACGTACCGGTCATCGCCGACGATCTGACCGGCGCCGAACTCAAGAAAGCCGGCGGGATCCCAGCCGACCGGGTACTCGTCCGGCAGGGACGCGACCGGAACACGATCGTGCCCGACGGCCAGCGGGTCCGTGTCGCCGACGGCGAGGTCTTCGCGCACCACGCGAGGCATTCCAAGGCCGCCCCGCCCACCAACGCCCGGAACAGCAACGCCCGCGGCCCGGCCGCCAGCTCAGGCGCCGGGCCGGCCGCCGCGAACATCCGCCACCGTCGAGTCCGCTGGGAAGCCGCGCAGCTCGCCGGCGGCTACCCGGGCCTGCATGTCGCCGATGACGACGCCTGGGTCATCATCCCGGATTTCCGGCTCCCGGCCGGCTGGTCACCGAACCGAACCACCGTCCTGCTCGTCCCGCCACTGACATATCCCGAATCGGCACCGGACGGCTTCTACCTCGGGTCGCAGCTCCGTCGCCGCAACGGCAACACGCTCATCAGCCCAGGACATTATTTCCAAGGGCACAAAAACCCTTACGCCGACCTCGGCTACTACTGGTACTGCTTGGAGGACCCAGACCGGAACTGGAACGCCTCCTACGATTCTCTGCTCACGTTCGTGGAAGCCATCCGAACCTACCTGGGGACGGCGGACTGATGCGACGCTCACCAACACGCTGTGTCATCCGAATCCCCGACGCCGTATGGGCGCCGACGCGGCAGCATCTCCTCGCTGTTCCCGTCGAGCGAATGGCGTACCTGCTCGGCCATGCCAGTGTGTGGACGGATCCGTGGGGCCGCACCACCACCGACATTCTCGTCCGCTGCGCGATTCCCATCCCCGATGACGCCCTTGCCCTACGGAACACGGGTGGTCGAGGCGCGGTTCGACCGACAGGTGCGCGCATTCGGCGCGTCCGCGCAGCGCAGGCTACGCGACCTCACCGTCGCCGTTGTCGGTGTCGGTGGCGCCGGGTCGCTGGTCGTCCAAGGGCTCGCCCATCTCGGCATCGGGCGCCTGGCGGTCGTCGACCCTGACGTCGTCGAGATGACGAACCTCAACCGGGTCGTCGGCGCCACCCCCGATGATGCCCGACGGAGCCGGCCGAAGGCCGAGGTGGCGGCACGGCTCGCGCGGGCGGTCGACCCTGGGCTGCCCGTTGCCGCGACACGGTCCAGCATCCTGGACGCCGAGAGCTGGCAAGCTCTGCGCTGCGCGGACGTGATCGTCGGAGCAGTGGACGGTCACGCCCCCCGCTGGGCGCTCAACGTGCTCGCCATCCAGTACGGCCGGCTCTACATAGACATCGGCGTCGAAATCAGCCGCTCCCCGGATGCGGCCAGCCCTGATGCCTCCGTCACGGCTGGGACGCTCGAGGTCGGCGGCCATGTCGCGGTCGTCCGTCCGGGCGGGCCATGCCTGCTCTGCCAGTGCGGCTACGACCCGGCCACCGCTGCCCTAGAGCTGGACCCGGCCGCGCAAAGCGCCCGCCGCGCGGCCGGGTATCTGCCCGCCGGTGTGGACGACCCCGCACCGAGCGTGCTGTTCCTCAACCAGGCCGTCGTCGCGTTCGCGCTCGGTGAAGTCCTGAACTGGGTCTCGCCGTGGCGCCCGCCAGCCGCGCACATCCTGGTGGACCTCGTCCGTCCCGCCGTCGTCACCCTCGACGCCGATCGGGTGGACGACTGCCCCGCATGCGGCTCCGGGTCGGTACGCGGCCTCGGTGACGCAGGCGGAATCCCGTCCTTCCCCGCGCGGATACCTGCCGGGCCGCCGGCCGCCGCCGGTCCGGGCCTCGCAGGAACCGGGTCAGCCGAGCAGTGACCAGTGGCTCCGGCTCCGGCTCCGGCTCCGGCGTAAGGGTTTCGTCCGTCAGAAACAGGTGGGAGGTGAGCCAGGATGGCGAACGGTAACGCCAACAACACGCTCGATCGGATGGCCCGCGAATCCACGCTGTGGGGCGCTTGGGCGCGGGTCGCCGCGGGCAGCGCCATGGCCGGCGCGGACGGAATCAATGTCGAGACATTCGGCCGGCAGCTCGGGGTCCGCCTCGACCGCCTCGCCGAGCAGCTCCGTAGCCGCACCTACGAACCTCAGCCTCTGCGTCATATGACAATCACTCGGGGCGAAAAACGCCGGCGTCTCGGACTACCTACCGTGCGCGACCGCATTGCCCAGCGTACTTTCCTCGACGTTTGCGGAAAGCGTCTCGAGGCGTCCACCGCCGAGGTGAGTTTCGCCTATCGGCGCGGTCGTTCCTGGCTGGACGCCCTCGCACAAGCCGAACGCTGCCGAGATGCCGGGCTCCGCACTGTTCTGCGCGCCGACATAGCCGAATTTTTTCGAGAAATCGACCACGATCTGCTCCGAGTGACGCTATCCGAAACGATCGCCGACCCTGAAGCGGCCGCGTTGGCGCTGGCATGGGCCTCCGCACCCGTGCTCACCGAACACGGAGTAGTCAATCGCGACCGAGGAGTACCCGAAGGTGCCCCGGTGAGCCCGGCCCTTGCCAACCTCTACCTGAGAGGCTTCGATAACGCCGTACATGGCCGCCGTGGGCATCTCGTCCGATACGCTGATGATCTTGCAGTGTTCTGCCCAGACGAAGACGCGGCCCTCGCTGCCGCGGTCGACGTCGACACGGCCCTCACCGGCCTACGTCTGCGGACGAACCCCGGCAAAACCTATGTGTCCACGTTCGACACCGGCTTTTCGTTTCTCGGCTGGGTGTTCTTCCGGGACGGCGGCTGGGCGGAGTCACCGAACGAAGGGTGGACACATCCGATGTCGGTGGGCCGCAGCGCGTCTGGTCACCGCCAGCCGAGCGGGGAGCGCCCCGGTGGCCCGAAACGCTTCGGTGGCGGGTCCGCCGATACCCATGATCAATCCAGGTGACAGGGGCCAGGACAATGGCACTGATCACACGGCAGCCACTCTACGTGCTGGGTCACGGTTCGGTGCTGTCGAAGCGAGGCGGACGACTCGTGGTCGTCCGCGACGGCCAGGTCATCACCTCGGCGCCACTGACCCTGGTAGCCGAGGTCATCTTGCTCGGTAACGTCACGGTGACGACCCCGACGATGAACGCGCTGCTCGCGGACGGCGTCCCGCTCGTCCTGCTGACCAGTGACGGGCGTGCTCGAGGTCGGCTCGAACCGCCCTCGGCGCCCCATATCGACCTACGCCGCCGGCAGCTCGTCCGGTGCGGCGACGAGTCCGTCCGGCTCGAAACGGCCCGCTCGATCGTCCGAGGCAAAATTCACAACCAGGATGTGCTGCTACGGCGACGTGCTTCGGGTAGCGCCAGCCCGGACGAGGTGTGGGCGCTTGCGCACCGGCTCGCGGACCTCGCGAAAATCGTGGACGAAGCGCCCACGATCGGCGCTCTGCTCGGGGTCGAAGGCGCCGCCGCCGGAGCGTACTTCCGGGGCATCCGCCTGCTCCTCCCCGACATGATCGGTTTCCAGCGGCGGGAGCGCTCGGACGTCGACATCACCAACACGCTGATCAACTACTGTTCGGCCCTGCTGCGGGAAATCGTCATGGGTGCGGTAGTCGCCGCCGGTCTCGATCCTTATCTGTCGTTCCTGCATACCCCGACGTGCGGACGACCCACCCTGGTGTTCGACCTGATGGAGGAATGGCGCCCGATCCTGTTGGAGTCGACCGTTCTCGCGCTGCTCGGCCTGGGAATGGCTCGTGCCGAGCATGTGACGGTAACCCCGGACGGCCCACGGCTCGCATCGGAGATCACGTCCGCGGCCATCAAACGGTTCCGGGCACGCCTGGCGGCACCGGCCCGCGGATGGCCGGCAAAGGGCACCGAAAACGGCTTGTACGCGGACCGGCTGCGTGGCCAGGCTCGGGATTTCCGGAGCTGGATTCTCGGTGAGTCCGAGACGTATCAGCCCTTCGTGTGGAGATAACGATGACTGCTACCAGGCTCGGTTATGTCGTGACGTTCGATATCTCCTCCGACGCCTACCGGCGGCGAGTCGGTTCGGTGCTCGAACGAAACGGCCCTCGTATTCTCCGAAGTGTCTACGATATCGAAATCCCAGCACCACGCCTGGAGCGACTCACCGATCGACTGGTCGATCTGATCGAGACCGGCGATCATGTTCTTGTCCTGCCGTACTGCACCGATTGCACATCGTCGTGGCTGGGAATGCCGATGGACGCCCCGCCTGTCAACGGCTGGATCGTGGCACCGTGAAAGGCCCGGTCATCGTCGTCTACGATATCGCTGACGACCACCAGCGTGCGCTCGCTCGTGCGGCGCTCCGTCCATTCGCGGACCGCTTCCAGCAGAGTGGTTGGTACATTCCGTTTGTCGCGGGGTTCACCGCCGCCCGGGTAACCGCGGGGCTCAGCGGACTCGCGCTGCCAGGTGACCGAATCGCCGCCTACCAGCCATGCCGCGGGTGCGCCTCGGACATGCGCTGGCTCCCCAGCAGTGGATGGCGTCCCGCCGATGTCCCCGGCGGATTCTTCATGGACAGCCCACAGGACATCCGCTTCGGGACATCCCACACCATGTGACCTGCCACCGGCGGCCAGCCAGCATTTATTGACATCATGATCGGCGCATGTTTGTTGTTAGGCACGCCGATCCGGGCAAAAACCGTACACAACGACAAACACGTGCCGATCATGGATCGCGCGCTGGTCACGGACCGGAGTCGCAACGCCTGTCCACTGCCCCAATGTAGATCACCAGCAGTGTCGAAGAGGTCAATCCGACTCGGAAAGTTCCTGCCCTGCGACCAGCTGCGACACGAGCGCGTCCAGATATACGTGCTGTTTCAATCCGACTCGGAAAGTTCCTGCCCTGCGACAGACGGTCGACTCGCCTACAAGGACCCGTTCGTCCAGGTTTCAATCCGACTCGGAAAGTTCCTGCCCTGCGACTCCGCAAGCCAACGCAACGCGGCGAATCGACGCAGTTTCAATCCGACTCGGAAAGTTCCTGCCCTGCGACGACGCCTACGGTGTAGGCACGATCGCAGCACTGTTTCAATCCGACTCGGAAAGTTCCTGCCCTGCGACAGTACCACCGATCCTGGGGGGTCTGAGCTGCGGGTTTGCAAGATCCTTCCAGAACCTCCCAGCGGGGGCTGTGGATAAACTGATCCAAAATGATGATTGTTTACGTTTGTGCAGGTCACAGGGATGTCGATCTTTGCCAGAACCTCCCCAGTTTGTCGGCGTGTCGGAGGTTCTGGATGTCGATCAAGATTGGGTCGCTTGACGGGATCACGAAACTGTGCAACCGACATGTGATCATCATCTGCCCGAGAGGCGCATCCGAAGAGCATGACCCGAGCATGCCGCAGCCTGGTTAGCATCCGTCCGCCCGGACCGGTAGGAACCGCACGCCACACGGCAACCCTCCGGGTGCGGACCGGCTGACCGGCCCTACCGTGGAAACGGACCCACCGAGACGACATCAGACCCACCAGGAGACAGGAGGGGCTTGTGCCCGCCCGCATCATCGTGAACATCGCTCCAACGACTGCCGGGGCACTGCCGCCACCACACACAGGCCCGGCAGTAAACGCCGCCGTCCTCGCTGCTATCCGCGACGGACTATCACCCCAGACCAGCACCTACCTTCACGACGGGCCACCACCCCGCCCATTCGCCATTACACCGCTGCTCGACGAACGCCAACGAACACCAGACAGAACATCACAGCATGTCCGCTTCGAAGTCGGCGTGTTACTCGACGACATGACCGGGCCGATACTCGCCGCGCTGGCCGCCCGCGACCAATGGCGTATAGGCGCCACCGACTACACAAAGCGGTCAGTAGATCTCCTCGAAGCCACGCCGTACCCGGACCTGCTCGCCACCGCGGCCCCCGCGACATCCTGGAAATTCACACTCATCACCCCGGTCAGCTTCGCCACCGGACGCGAAGACGGCGCACGCCGCCAGCGCATCCTGCCCGACCCCGAACGCGTCTTCGGTACCCTCGCCGCCCGCTGGCGGACCTGGGCACCAGAGACCCCGCTCCCCCCGGACATCGACAACACGATCGACGACCACCTCGAACTCGTCGACATGCGCCTGACCACCACCGAACACATGATCAAACCCGGGGCGCCCTACCGGCGAGGCTGCGTCGGATTCGTCCGCTACGTCCTCGCTGAACCCGCGGCTGTGCCACCGGAGACACGCAGCGCTGTCAACGCTCTCGCCCGCTTCGCCCGCTACGCCGGCATCGGCGACCGCACCGCCTCCGGCATGGGCTACACCCTCACCGAGGCAGACGAGCGCCTCACCCGCGGGCGACACCACCCCAGCCCCGCGGCATAGACACAAGCACCTGACCGTGCGCGATGCACCGTGGCTTTCGATCAATACTCAGCCGCGCAGCAGGGTGATGGCACGACCAGCAGGACTGGTCACGATAGTGATCATCGTGCGTTTGTCGATGGCCGGGGCGGCGGGACGGCGGTCGAAGACGACGAGAGTGCCGGTGTCGAGGCCAAAGCGGTCGAGGTAGCCATCGAGCTGTTCCAGCCCTTCACGGACCGGGTCGGCATCGCCCGCGCGGCGGACCTTGAGCTCGATCAGGAGGCACGAACGCACGCGGAGGAGGTGCGGACGGAGTGTAGTCGAGCAGGCCATCGGTCAGGACCCGTGCAACGACCTCCCGATAGATCGGATTGGCGACCCGGATCGGCGACGTCTGGGTGACCAGGCCCACGTCGCGGACGTAGAGCACATCGTCGGAGAACGGTTCCAGCACCGTCACCGTCCCCGCCAGCAGCGGTTCAAGCACCCGGCGGACCCGCGGTTCCTTGAGCCGTTCCGCCAGCGAGTCCAGATGGGTGGCCCGAGCACGGATGAGCCGTTCCTTGGCCTCCTCAACATGATCAACAGTGATCGGGATGTGCGAGGGGACGGCCATCTCGTCCACGATCTCCAGCCCGAGCGCGTTGACCAGCCAGGGCTGGCCGGCAGTCAGCTCGAACGCCCGCTCCACCGCCTCCGGAGTGAACTCCTGCCCGGTGTCCTGGGTGTGCTGGCCGTAGAGCTCGCGCACCTCGTCTGTGGTGAAGTCCCCGAGCCGCAGTGACTTTACCTTGATGTTGAACGGGCTGGATGACCCCAGACGGGAAGGGTCACCACCAGCAGCGGCTTTATAGTCGCGGACATCCCGTAGACCGCAGAGCGCGACCGAGGCAGGGAAATTGGCCGGGCGACTACCGTAGCCGCTGCGGAGCTGACTGAGAACACTGATCAGGGTCTGGCCCCCCAGAGCATCGATCTCGTCGAAGAACAGCACGAGCGGCCGAGGGCACACATGCGCCCATGCCCGCAGCGCCAAGCCGAGCTGGGTGCCCTCCGACGCCTCCGGCCACGGCGGTGGGCGCAGGTCCGCCGGCAGCATGTCCTCGGCATCCGCCCGGATCTGGTCGAGGATGTCGCGGGTCGCGGCGCCATAGTCGTCACGGGCCGCACGCCCGACCTCGCACGAGAAACGCAGCGCCGCATAGCGGCCACCAGCCGTCAACTCCTGGGCGAGAACCTGCAGGGCCGTCGTCTTTCCTGTCTGCCGCGGCGCGTGCACCACGAAATAGCCCTTGCGTGCCACCAGACGGGGTACGTCTGGCAACCGCGCGGACGCAACGATCATATAGTGATCCTCTGGCACACACGGGCCAGCCGTATTAAACCAGCGACTCATCGACGGTCACCCTCCATCGAGGCAGCGAGCAGCGCCCTCGCGCCCCAACCCTACGCACCTACTGGCAGAGTCGCGTATTCAAATATCATGTATCCATAGATCGTCAGCTATTCATTGTTATTTTCAGTAACTTCAGACTATAAGAGCGCCCGGCAATAGGGGCGTGGATCAAGGAGCGGGACTGGGGTGCGTGCATCGCAAGGCGGAGGAGGGAGTCACCCTGGCGTTGGGTGTCGACCGACGAGCCGGGGTA
>NZ_CAKJTM010000006.1:91034-105037 GCF_917627345.1 Protofrankia sp. CiP3
GCGTAGCGAGATCAGTACAGCGCAGATGCGCCAACTCGTCCGGGGCCTGTACAGCGTGTCATGACCGTCGACCCGTACGTCGATCCTGAAACAGGGATGCGGTGCAACCGCCTCGGCGTCGGCTGCCCTCGACGCTTGTGGGTTACGGGTTATCGATCTTCGCCAGAACCTCCCCGTTCCATCGGTGTGTCAGAGGTTCTGGATATCGATCACGATTGAGTCGCTTGACGAAAACACCGAGCCGACGTTCGGCGGTCACCTGACCGAGGCGCGCGTGCGGGATGCACTCACCGACTGGCGCGGTCCCGGTTCCGTGGACAGCGGACCTGAAGGTCACTGTCCACGAAAGCGGGAACCCTCCACGCGTTGGCGGTCCCGAGCGCATGGGCTCTATAAGAGCGACCGGCAATAGGGACGCGGCGTCGCGGGGCTGGGGCACGCACCTCGCTGCATCACTCCCCATCCATCGCTGCGCGATGCACGGGTACCCCGGCTTGTCGGTCGACACCCCAAGGACCAGGGTGACTCCCTCCTCCGCCTGGCGATGTACGTGCCCCAGCCCCGCTCCTTGATCCACGCCCCTATTGCCGGGCGCTCTAAGCCGCACGAGTTCGAGCAACGAAGTCGGCTGAGAACAAAGCCTGCAATCCGTTAGAGTTTACGTATCCGGGGACTGCTGGTCGACGGTCGCAGACAGGTGGTTCTCGTGAACGATCTCACCGACGCCAACGAGACGCTGTACGGGTGCGCGTCGCTTCTCCTTATCCTCAGTCCGGTGATCGTCTGGTTCTCAGTCACCTTCAGCGTTTCGGCCAGACTCGGAACCGTCGCGGCAACAGCACTCCTGTGGCTTCTCCTCGTCATCCTCCTGTTAGCGGCCGTGGCGGCTTCGCCCCGGCCGAGCTCGCCGCGGCAGTCGAGTCGGTTACGTCGGGCCGTACTGGCCTCCGTCATCTGGACGCTGCTAGTGCTGATGGCTGCGGCCACGGCCGGTGGGCCCTGTCTCGCCTGGTTGAAGATCGTCGGATATGTCAGTGACCGACCAGGTGTCGGCGCCCCCGTCACGGACGTGAAAGTTCAGGGGCCGTGCCGCGGCACCGACAGCTCGTGGAGCTCATTCGTTTGGGGGGAGGACATAGTCTGCGACCACGCTTCCTGGCCGGCCGGTCAGCCAACGATCCGCGGCACGCTGCACGGCACAAATGGTGAAACCAGCGCCGTCCACTCAACATTCAGCACCGTCATCACGGCCCACGTGGTCGGAAACAACGCCTACACGGCGAGCCTGTCCAAACCCCTTGCCTCCACCGCCCAGTTGAACAAAACGTTCCCCGCTTGGACGTTACTCGGCCTGCTCTTTCCCCTCGCGGGGATTCCTCTGCTGTACATGGTTCCCTGGTTCAGAAGGTCAAAGCCGGAAAGAAGCACTGACATCGATCGCGTTGAGTCGCCTTCTCCTCCAGGTCCGCAACCGGCCCCGGGCACCGCCGCGGATCCACCTTCCCACGGCGGAAAATCGGCGACCTCGAGGCAGAACCAACCCAGCGCGCTGCCAGCCGGCACCCAGATCACCGAAACCGTTGCCGCCGCCCTGCGTGCGGCCGTCGACGGCCAACCATTCGGGGGTCCGGTCGACACCCGCACTCTGCTGCTGGCACTCATGGACGCCCACGACGGCGAGTGGCACCGCGTCTGGCTGGAATCGGGCGATCCGACGTGGCTACGGGGACTGCTCACCGAAGACCCGGACCCGGGTCCGGGCGGCTCGTGGACGTACATCTGCCTGACCGTCACCTGCACGGCCGCGTTGCAGATCGCCGCGGAGATCACCCGCCGCTGGAATCTGAGGACACTCGGGCCGGGCGCGCTCGCGCTGGGACTTGTCGCCGACCCTCGTTCGGCAGCCTCCCGCGCACTGACCGACGGAGGGCTGAGCCACGACGCCCTGCTCGACCTGCTCCAACGGACGATCCTGGGCGTGACGCTGCGGGGGCTTGGCCAGTACCTCCCAGAGATGGTGCGCGCCCACCAGGGGACCCCGAGTTAGCGCGGATTTGGCGGTCTCCAGCGGCCAATAGGGGGTTTTCGAAAAACTTCAGTGAACTTTAGGGCCGTTGTCCCCGAAAGCGGGAACCTTCCACCGGCATCGTGGCTGTGACGACCATCGGGGCCGACGGCCGAGGTGTATGACCCGCTGCACGCCAAGCCCTACCCGTCAAAGAGCGGTGACGAACTCCTCGATCGACAGGCCCGTGTCACGAATGATCCGACGCAGCGTCCCGACCGGGATGTCACGACCGGGAACAGGAACGACCGGGAACAGGAACGACCGGGAAGCGCCCGTCAGCGTTCCTCAGCATGTGATGGCTTCCCTTGACACGGATCACCTCGAAGCCAAGCTTCTCAAGAACCTTGACCACTTCCCCGCCCGGCAGCACGGGAAGAGGTGGCATCAGGCGACGTCCTGCACGATCGTCAGGACCGGCGGAACGCCGAGCTCCTCGATGACCAGACTGACAGCCTCGTAGAGATCGGCCACGGCGTCCTCGGCAGTGTTACCGAGCCCGTGCGCGCCACCGCTGGGGAACGACGCATGGGCCGTCCAGACACCGTCCTCCCCCTGCAGCAGCTCGTAGGGGATCTGGACCAGCCGCTTCATAACGCTGACTCTACGCCGCCAGCCGCGGGGCTCGGCAGTCTCCAGCGGTCAGGGCAGCACCCGCAACGGCGGTCGCACCCTGGTCGGCGTGGGCTTCCATCGCACGGACCGAGGCTGTCATGGTCCCAGTCGCGAGGTGTCCGACGGACTGACCGCCGAACGAGCCCGCTCGCTGGCGCAGGCGGCAGGGTCTGTGCGCGCCGAGGGCCGCACTGCCGGGGCCGACATCGAGATAATCAGGACGACACCCGGGCGCGGGCCGGGCGCCGTCTTACAGTGTCCGGTAATCGGGTAGAGAACTCACCGGGTGCCCCCGGTAAACCAGACAGGGCTTCTCCGGGACGCCCGGGAAATCCGCGTCAACCCGACAAATGACCAAATGACCAGGGGAGGTCCCGCAGTGGCCGAAGGTGACGTCGTAGCTGTTCTGACGCGCGACCACGATAAGGTCGAAGAACTGTTTCGGAATTACGACCAGACATCCTCGACGACGACAAAGAAGCAGCTGGCGGTAGATATCATTCTTGAGCTGCTCCGGCACTCGGCGGCCGAGGAAAAAATCGTCTACCCTACGGCCAGAAAAATCATCCCAAACGGCGACGAGGTGATCGAGAAGGAAATCGCCCAACAGGCCGCGGCCAAGAGAACCATGACGGCACTCCGTGCCACAAAGCCGACCGACCCCGATTTCGACCGGCTGGTGCACGAGCTGCTGGCGATGGTCGGTGAACACGTGTGGGAGCAGGAAGAGGTCTGGTTCCCGCAGCTGCGCCAACGGATGCCGGCCGACGGTCTTCGCGAGCTCGCCGAACAGGTGGAAGCGATGCATGCGGCGTCGCGGGCACAGCCGGCCACCCCGCCTGCGCCCCAGCCGTCCGCCCAGCCTCCCGTCAGGCTTCTCCTCGGCGCGGGAATCAAGGTTGTCAACCGGGCACGTCACCTGCTGGCCACGCTGACTCGAGTCCTCAATGCCGTCGCCGGATTCGTCCGCAGGCCCGCCGTAGGTACCTGTGCGGCCTGACCGGTGCTCCGCACGGCGCTTATAGAGCGACCGGCAACAGGGATGTGGATCACGAAACGGGAAAAACCGCGGAGAGCTTCCCTTCCGGATCGAGCACGGCCAGGAGCGCCTGGCTGATGGTACCGAGCTGCTCGATCTGGGTCGGGTCGAGCCCGTCGAAGACAAGCCGCCGCACCGTTTCGACATGTCCCGGGGCGGTCGCGGTGAGGACGTCGTAACCTGCGTCCGTAAGCACGGCAACCTGGCCACGCCGGTCGGTCGGGCACCTCTCCCGGCGGACCAAGCCCCGCTCCTCATGACGCGCCACCACATGGGACAAACGACTCTGGGACGAGTTGGTCGCACGGGCGAGCTCGCTCATCCGCATGGAGCGATCGGATGCCTCGGAAAGAATCACAAGCACCGCGTAGGCGGCGTGGGTCATGCCGGCATCGCTCTGGAGCTGTCGGTCAAGAGCATCCGCGAGGAGCTCTGTCGCCGCGAGGAAAGCCCGCCATGTTCGTTGCTCGTCGCTGTCAAGCCACCGCGTTCCGGCCATGGTCACAGCCTAGGGCTCCGGAAGGACCTCCGAGTGCGTGAAAAACCATACGCACACCGCTCAAAAAGTTGCTTGCGCGAACACCGATACGCTGATGAGGTCAAAGCAGCCGCTGGCCCGCCCGCGGCCACCCGGCCACCCGGCCACCCGGCCACCCGGCCACCGACACGACAACCCGCACGACCCTTCCAGGAGGAAACGATGACGTCTCCCACGAACACATCTGACGATCTCACCGGTACCTGGACGATCGACCCGGTGCACAGCCGCCTCGGCTTCGCCGTCCGCCACGCCGTGGTCACCACAGTCCGCGGAGGCTTCGACAGCTTCGAAGGGACGCTGAACCTCAACGGCGCTGAGCCCCTGGCGTCCAGCGCCACCGTGACCATCTCCACCACCAGCATCAACACGGGCAACGCCGACCGGGACGGGCACCTGCGCAGCGGCGACTTCCTCGATGTCGCGCAGTACCCGTCGATCACCTTCGTCAGCAGCACCGCGAAGAGCGGCGGCAGCGACAGCAGCTTCATCCTCAGCGGTGACATCACCATCCACGGCGTGACCAAGCCGATCGACATCGAGATCGAGTTCGGGGGTTCGGCCAAGGACCCGTTCGGCAACACCCGGGCCGGCTTCGAAGGAAGCACAACGATCAACCGCAAGGACTTCGGGATCACCTTCAACGCTCCGCTTGAGACCGGTGGTCTCCTCCTCAGCGACAAGGTGAAGATCGAGCTGGACATTTCGGCAATCAAGTCCGCCTGACCGCAGCCGGGCTCAGCCGGGGTGGGCCAGCCCACCCCGGCCGTTCACAGATCGAGGACGAGCTTCGGGGTGCGGCTGCGGGAGACGCAGACCATCATGAGGTCGGACGCGGCTCGCTCCTCCTCGGTGAGGATGGAATCCCGGTGATCCGGCTCGCCTTCGATCACACCGGTCTCGCAGGTGCCGCAGACACCCTCCCGGCAGGACGACAGCACATCCACTCCGGCCGCTTCCAACGCCTCGAGCACCGACAGCGACGTGGGGACCCGCACCGTCCGGCCGCTCTGAGCAAGAACGACATCGAACTCACTCAGAGCAACCGCGGTCCCGGTACCGGCGATGTCGTCCGCTCCCGCTGAGCGCGGTTGAAAACGCTCGACGTGCAGGCTGCCGGCCGGCCATACCGAGCATCGCGACTCCACCGCCGCCAGCAGCCCCTCGGGGCCACAGCAGTAGACCGCGACATCCGGGCGGGGAATGTCCAGCAGGCTGGCCAGGTCAAGCTGGCCATGAATGTCCTCGGGGTGGATCGTCACGCGGCTCCCGTACTGGGCCAGCCGGTCGAGGAAAGCCATGGACGCATGCCGCCGCCCGCCGTAGACGAGCCGCCACGTGGCACCGGCGGCCTGCGCCGCGTGGACCATCGGCAGGATGGGGGTGATGCCGATCCCGCCCGCGAGGAACAGATACTCCGGCGCCGGGACAAGCTGGAAGTTGTTCCGTGGGGCACTGGCCGTCACCTGGTCGCCGACGTCGAGAACCTGATGCACGTGCCGGGACCCGCCGCGCCCGTCGGGCTCGTGCAGTACACCGATCTCCCAACGCCCGTCGTCGGCGGGATCACCACACAGTGAGTACTGGCGGACCAGCTGGCCGGCCAGGATCAGGTCAATGTGCGCGCCCGGCGTCCACACCGGTAGCGCGACGCCGTCAGGACGGGTGAGCACCACCCGCACCACCGCCTCAGCGACGCGCTCCTTCGCCGCGACAACCAGCTCGAACCGGCCGTCCCCCGGCATACTCGCGGACATTGCCCAACCGCCTTCCCGACGTCGTTCGCGTCTGCCATCCCGCGCGCTGGAGACCCCTGCCACCGGACGCACAGCCCGGCGGGCGTACGCGGCCTCCCGCGGCGCCCGCGGCGTGCACACGGTGCCGCAGAGCAGACTTCCACTTCCGCGGCTGGCATGCCCTGGCTCTATCCTCGCCGCCGTCGGACCACCTAGTGGTCTGTGCAACCCGCCCTCATAATGCCCGCCCTGTCCGTAGTCTGATCGTTACAGATCCCCTCACGCTGACAGGATCATCGTGAGATATGGAGGCGACATGGCACGGGACAAGGGGCAGCGAAAACGGGACCGGGAGAACCGCGGAACCGCGGGGCTGAAGGACTGCGGCACATGCGGCGGCACCGGCAATGTGATCGTGGAAAGGGCTGAGCAAGACGAGGATGGGATCTTCAGCGGCGACCAGCACGAGACCTGCCGGAGCTGTCGCGGCACCGGGAGGATCGGCCGATGAGCAGCGGCCTGGTTCCGCTGCTGGTCCTCCGCTGCCCGGAACACCAGCGGTCCCGACGGCGCGTCGAGGCCGGGCCGAAGGGACCCCGGCCCGGCCATGGCTGCACGCGGTGCCGGACGATATGGGCCGACGGGCAGGGCCCCGATGCCGGGCGCGGCAAGCGGGGTACCGACCCGCCCGGACCGGTCGTCGGCTCCGCCTGAACACACCTCCCTCACAACGTGCCATCATTAAAAGACTCCAACAATAAAAATCCAACTACTTTCAGTAATCTCACTATCCAGTCATCGCCAGCTGACCGGCGAGGTGCGGTGCCCTTGGTAGGAATCGGACCTACGACCTATCGCTTAGGAGGCGATCGCTCTATCCACTGAGCTACAAGGGCGCGTCAGCACGAGCATAGTCGTGACACGGCCGCCTGTTCACGCGCCAGCGCGGGCGACGGGTGCCAGACGCGGTGACGCGGGCGCTCGCCGGGGTGGCGCCTCAGCCCGTCCGGTCAGCCGAACTGGTCAGCCGAACTGCTCGGCGAGACCGACAAGCTCCTTGCACCGCGGGCATACCGGGAACCGCTGCGGATCCCGTACCGGTTCGAACTGGTAGCCGCACAGGGCAGTCACCCGGCCGCCTTCGATGGATGCCCGGACGATCTCCTCATGACGGGCGTAGTGGGCGAAGTCATTACCCTCATCCGTATCGCTGTGGGTGGTCTCCGGTGCGATCTGGGTCGAGCTCATGCACCCAAGTGTAGGACGTCGCGCCGCGGCCTCCGACCCCCGATCGAGCCTGGCCGGCCGCCGATCGGGCCGGACCACACCTCGACGCGCGGGCGTACCCTGGAGCCTGGACGAAGGAGCCCGGTGACTGGACTAATCGACAGTACCGAGATGTACCTCCGCACCCTCTACGAGCTGAGGGAGGAGGGCATCCCGCCGCTGCGTGCGCGCCTGGTAGAAAGATTGCACGTCAGCGCCCCCGCGGCCAGCGAATCGACCTCGCGGCTGGCAGGCGAGGGGCTGGTCGCCCTCGCCGACGACCGCACTGTGCAGTTCACCGAGAAGGGGCTCGCCCGCGCGACCGCGGTCATGCGCAAGCACCGCCTGGCGGAGCTTCTCCTCACCCGGGTGATCGGCCTGGACTGGCCCCTGGTGCACAACGAGGCGTGCCGATGGGAACACGTGATCTCCGACGAGGTGGAGATGCGGCTCACCGACATCCTTGGTGACCCGAAGAGATGCCCGTTTGGCAACGTCATCCCAACTGGCTCGTTCGACCGCCCGGCCGGGCCGCGGCCACCGGCACCACTGAGCCTGCTGGCCGCCGCGGACTTCGCGGGCTTCCGGGCGACCCCGGTGACGGTCAGCTGGATCTCCGAACGGCTCCAGACAGACGAACGCACCATGCGCCAACTGCGCGATGGCGGGGTGATGCCAGGCGCCACGGTAATCGTCCGCGGGCAGGGTGACGTCGTCGAAGTCGTGTCCTCGGCGCAGGACCCGGCGTGTGACGAGCCAGCCACCATCGAGCTCTCGCGGCGGGGCGCGGGGCTCGTCTATGTGGAGCGGGCCCCCGAACGGGACGTGATCATGGCGTGAACCCCGCCAGGCGCCCCCGGTCTCACTCACCCGGCCGGACCGCCCCGGCGAGCCTCGCCCACCAGACGTCCTCGATGCGGACGACAGTGCCTGTGCGCGGTGCGTCAATCATTTTCCCGGCGCCGATGTAGATCCCGACGTGGTGCAGATCAGCGCCGAAGAAGACCAGGTCGCCCGGCATGAGCTCGCTGGTGGAAACCCGGCGTCCCTCGTTCCACTGCGCACCGGTGTAGTGGGACAACGCGACGCCCGCCCGCGACCACACCCACTGGGTGAGCCCCGAGCAGTCGAAGGCGTCCGGGCCGGCTGCCCCCCACATGTACGGTTTGCCGAGCTGCGCGCGGGCCGCGGCGACCGCGACCGCCGCACCACCGGCACCCACTGCGGGCGGCGGTGGCGGTGGCGAGACCGGGGTGTCGGTGAAGCCGCGGCCGGCGTTTTCGATCGCTCCACTGACCGTGCGTAGCTGCTCCTGTTCGGCGGCGGCCTGCTGAGCACGGGCCGCGGCGGCTTGCGCGGCTGCCTGCTCACGGGTACGAAGGGCCGCGGCCTCACTTTCCCGTGCCTGCCGGACAAGATCGTCATGGTGAGCGATCAGTTCGTCGAGCAGAGCCCGCTGTGCCGCGACCGATGTCTCGATGCTCCGCTTCTGTTCCTCGAGGGAGGCAACCTCACGATGCCGCTCGTCGAGCGCCAACCTGGCTGCGGCCCGCGCATCATCAAGATCATGACGAGCCGACCGCAATTGGATTTCGGCCGCCCGGCCGCGGCGGGCAAGCGCGTTTATCGCGCCCGCCCGGTCCAGCGCTGTCGCGGGGTCACCGGACAACAGCACCCTCAGCTGTTCGAAGTCACCGGCCTGATAGGCGATGAAACTGACGGCACGGCGTTTTTCCTGAGCCGCCCGCACAGCGTCGTCAGCGAGCCCGACATTGTCCGTTGCCCTTGCCGCGGCCTGTTCAGCCGCGGCGAGGCGCAATCGTCCCGCATTGAATGCCTCCGTGACAATCTCGGTCGAATCAGCCAATTCGGTCAGGCGCCGCTGAACGCCCACAATGTCGTCCTCGATCTTGGCGATGCCGTCGGCTCTGGCCGGGACGGCGACGGCCGGTACCAACATGGCCCCACCGGCGGCGGCAGCGAGTAGTCCCCTGGCGACAGGCATGCGCACGAACACCCGCCGCCGATACCCGGGGGCGGCGGACAGCCATCCACACAACCGGACAAAATGGTATGAAAACCAACGAATATTATTATTACCATCTGCATCTGAATGACTACACACAGGCAGGCACGGTAACTCCTGACGGCAGTAGCATCACGCAAACGCGCCGATCGACACGGAGAGCCACACAAGACGCCATGCGCAGCCATCTGATCAAACCACAGGCCACCCAATTCGGCGATTTCACACGTCAGAAACAGAAAAGCTACCAATTAGCAACAGATCCTATCGACCCTTCGGCCGAAGGATCCGGGACGGCGGACATGGCCGCGAACCGGGGCTCGCGTGGTCCGCGCAGGCGTGCGGAGCGATCGACAGGAGAGACATGAACCCAGATCAGCTTAAAGAGCTCCAGAACGGGATAGCCAGCGCGGCGGGTGTCGGCAGCACCGCCTGGATTCTGGCCGCCTCGGCCCTTGTGCTCCTGATGACGCCCGGCCTGGCGTTCTTCTACGGCGGAATGGTGCGCTCGAAGAATGTCCTGGGCATGCTCATGCAGAATTTCTTCTGCATAGGGGTTGTCAGCGTCCTCTGGGTACTGATTGGTTACAGTATCGCGTTTGGTGGCAGCAACCAGATATTTGGTGGGTTCCATTTCGCATTGCTCAACCACATGAGCGAGGCGGTTCCCGGCTACGCCGAGACCACACCCTCGCTCGCCCAGGTGATCCCACCGATCGTCTTCGTCGCCTTCCAGCTCATGTTCGCAATCATCACGCCAGCGCTGATCACCGGCGCCACGGCCGACCGCTGGAAGTTCGGCGCCTTTGCCGTCTTCGTTACAATTTGGTCACTTGTCGTGTATTCACCGATTGCGCACTGGGTGTTCTCGCCCGAGGGGTGGCTGTTCAAGAAGGGCGCCGAGGACTTCGCCGGCGGCACGGTCGTCCACGCGAACGCCGGCGCCGCGGCCATCGCCGTGGCCCTTGTCCTCGGCCGGCGCAAGGGCTGGCCGGGCACCAGCTTCCGACCGCACAACCTTCCCTTCGTGCTGCTCGGCACCGGGCTGCTCTGGTTCGGCTGGTTCGGGTTCAACGCCGGGTCCGAACTCGCCGCCGACACCCGCTCCGGGTTCGCCTTCGTCAACACCAATACCGCGACTGCCGCCGCCATGCTCGGCTGGCTGTTCGTGGAGAAGATCCGTGATGGCAAGGCCACCACGCTCGGTGCCGCGTCCGGTGCTGTCGCCGGTCTGGTCGCCATCACCCCCGCCTGCGGCTTTGTCTCACCGGCCGGTTCGATCGCCATCGGTCTCATCGCCGGTGCTGTCTGCGCCCTGGCTACAGCGATCAAGGGCAAGGTCGGCATCGACGACGCCCTCGACGTCGGCGCCGTCCACCTTGTCGGTGGCGTGCTCGGCGCCCTGCTGATCGGGTTCTTCGGAACAGGTGATGTCGCTCCCGGTTACAGTGTGGACGGCATCTTCTACGGCGGTGGCGCCAGCCTGCTCGGCAAGCAGGCACTCGCGGTCGTCTCAGTGGTGGCCTACTCGTTCGTCGCGACGTTCATCATCGCCTTCGCCATCGACAAGATCTACAAGATGAGGCTGTCGCCGGACGAGGAGCAGGAGGGCATGGACTTCGTGCTGCACGGCGAGACCGCATACGAGTTCACCTCGCTCGGCGGCGGCTCCACCTCGCTCCTGTCCACGGCCACAAGCACTGAGGAGGCCCAGGCGTGAAACTCGTGACCGCGGTCATCAAGCCGTTCAAGCTGGAGGATGTGAAGGCCGCGCTGGAATCTCTCGGCGTGCACGGCCTGACCATCTCCGAGGTCCAGGGCTTCGGTCGGCAGAAGGGCCACACCGAGGTCTACCGGGGCGCCGAGTACAAGGTCGATTTCGTCCCCAAAATCAAAATTGAGATCGTCGCGGACGACACCGCCGTTGAGGAACTGGTGACCACCATCGCCACCGCCGCGCAGACCGGCAAGATCGGCGATGGCAAGATCTGGGTGCTACCGGTCGAAACGGTCGTACGGGTTCGCACCGGCGAACGTGGATCAGACGCTCTGTAAAATCATGCTCCCACCGCGATGACCAACAGGATTGCCGCGCTGCTGGGCCGGTCCGGCGAGTTCGACGCAACCGTCGGGCCGGCCCTTCGCCGTGCGCTGGTGGACGTGGCCGACAGCGTGTTGCGCGACCTGTTCGGCAACCCGGGAGCAGGCGTCGCGCTGGTCGCGGTCGGCGGCTACGGGCGCGGCGAACCCGCTTTCGGCAGCGACCTCGATCTGTTGCTCGTCCACAACGGCCGGCGGGACGACATCGCCCAGCTGGCCGACGCCATCTGGTACCCGCTCTGGGACGCCGGAGTCGGTCTCGACCACAGCGTCCGAACCGTCGCGGAGGCAGTTGCCGTCGCCGACGGCAACCTGAAGGCGGCCCTCGGTCTGTTGGACGCCCGCGTGGTCGCCGGGGACCACGCCCTGGCGGCCTCCCTGCTCGAGCGCGTCCGCAGCCGATGGCGGGCCCGTGCCCCCCGCCGGCTGCCCGAACTCGCGGACATGGTCGCCGATCGGGCCCGGCGTCACGGTGAGGTCGCCTTCCTGCTCGAACCGGATCTCAAGGAAGCTCGCGGCGGGCTGCGTGACGTCCACGCCCTGGCCGCGCTGGCCGCCGCATGGGTCGCCGAGAAACCGCCCGAACGGGTGCTCGCCGCCTACCGGGTGCTTCTCGACATCCGTGGTGAGGTGCGCAGACTCGCCCGTGGGGGCGAGCGGAACCGGCTGCTGCTCCAGGACACCGCGGCCGTTGCCGCAGCCCTGAGCTACCCCGGCTCGTCGGCGCTCGCCCACGCCACCGCCGACGCCGGCCGCACGATCTCCTGGACGTGGGACGTCACCTGGTACCGGGTCTCGGCCGGCCTGCGGCCGCCCTCGCGCTGGCTCCGGAGCCGCCCGGCCCGCCGTCCCCTCGATGAAGGGGTGGTCGAGCAGAACCGCGAGGCGCAGCTCGCCCGGGACGCGGACCCGGCCGGGGACCCGACGCTGACGCTGCGGGTTGCCGCCGCGGCCGCCCGGGCCGGCGTTCCGATCGGGCGGTACGCGCTCGACCGGCTTGCTCGCGAGGCCACACCCATGCCGACCCCATGGCCGGACGCGGCGCGCGACGCGCTGGTTGCCCTGTTGGCCACCGGCGCGCCCGCGGTCGCGGTCATGGAAGCTCTTGACCAGGTCGGCCTGCTCGTCCGGTTGCTGCCCGAATGGGAACGGGTACGCAGTAAACCGCAGCGCAACCCGTACCACCGCTTCACCGTCGATCGGCATCTGATCGAAACAGCGGCGGCCGCGACCGCGTCGACCCGCGGCGTCGACCGGCCCGATCTGCTCCTGCTCGGCGCTCTGCTGCACGACATCGGCAAAGGCTGGCCCGGCGATCACACCGAAGCCGGCATCGCCGTGGTCGGTGTGATCGCTCCCCGCCTCGGGCTCCCGCCCGCGGACGCCGAGGTGCTGGTCACGATGGTGCGCCATCATCTGCTGCTCGCCGAAGCCGCGACCCGCCGGGACATCGACGACGTCACGACCATCGAGGCGGTGGCGCGGGCCGCCGGCAGCCCCCGGGTGCTCGGCCTGCTGCACGCCCTCACCGAAGCCGACTCGCTCGCCACCGGCCCGACAGCGTGGAGCCCGTGGAAGGCTCGGCTGGTCGGTGAACTGGTCAGCCGCACGATGGCGGTCTACCGGGGCGAGCGGGCGCCCTGCCCGCCCGCGCTCACCGAGCGCCAGCGCCTCCTTCTCGCGTTCGCGGACGAGTACGCGGTGGTGGTCAACCCGCTCCCGGATGACGGCATGTTCGAGATCGTCGTGGTGGCGCCCGACCGTCCCGGGCTGCTGGCCGCCACCACCGGGGTACTGGCTGTCAACCGTCTCGACGTACGCCGCGCGTCCGCCCGCGCTTGTGGTGGCCGGGCCCTGCTGCAGGCGGCGGTCTCGGCGTCGTCGGCGATGGCTGGGCCGGGGCCGGGCGGGGAGGCGCCCAGTCCCGCGATACTGCGCGGCGACCTGCTGCGATCCCTGGACGGCACATTGGACCTGGACGCCAGGATCACGATGCGGGAACAGGCGTATGCACGCCCGCGGGGCGGATACACGCCAGCACCGCCAAGAGTGATCTTCGATGACTCCGGGGCGGACACCGTTGTCGAGATCCGTGCCCCCGACCGCGCCGGAGTGCTGTTCCGGATGGTCCGCGCGCTGTCAGACGCCGGCCTCGGCGTCCGCACCGCAATCGTGGCCACGATCGGTCTCGACGTGGTGAACGCGTTCTACGTGCGGGATGCCGACGGCGAGGCACTGGTCGTAGCGGAGCGCAGGAAGCAGGTGGCGGATGCCGTGCTGGCCGCGCTCCAGCCTCCCTCAGGGCCCGTGACATGACGCCAGCACGACCAAAGATCGCCACAACGCGTGTGACGCAGTTCACAATAGTGATAGGGGGCCAAAAAAATCGCATCGAGCGTGATGGCTATACTCAGAACGCACGTTGGAGGCTTCGCCTAGTCCGGTCTATGGCGCCGCACTGCTAATGCGGTTGGGGGTAACGCCCCCTCCCGGGTTCAAATCCCGGAGCCTCCGCCCCTGACCAGCGGTTTTGTACGAACCGTGGATCTCCCAGGACCCCCCGGGAGATCGCTAACCCCCTCCTGCTGGCACATTGCTGGCACAATCCGCACGATCAC
>NZ_CAKJTM010000006.1:105199-133422 GCF_917627345.1 Protofrankia sp. CiP3
ACCCCGCTGGCACATCCACACTCCCCCAGCCCAGCATCGATCTACCCCGTCCTGGAGCGACCCGAACGCTGTGATCTTCACTGCCATCTACCCGTCGCGCGCTCCCGGCCACCGCGGCTGACCATCGCAGGCGAGCACCGCGGGCGCATCACCCGGACACCACGGACCCACACCGGTACCGCGGCCGTCCGCGGCATCGCCACCGACGCACGCCGGGGATCCCGGAAACACCCACGGCTGACGCGGCGGATCCGATGGGCGCGACCCGGCGGGTCATGCCCACAGTGGCCCACGCCGGTCCATGCCCCGCCACAGGCAGATTTACCGACCGCGACGGATCGGAGATCTTTGCGAGACGTCCCTGGCGCTACGCTCGCGTCCGGCGCGGGACGAACGCGGCGATCTTCACGGCGGCGTCTTCGGCGAGCTCATCGGCGACCACCGCGTACACGTCGGCGGTGAAGGACTCCGACGCGTGGCCGAGGATCTCGGAAACGACCTTCATCGAGACCCCGGCCGCATAACTGGTAGGCAGCAATGTTCGTGCCGCGTCGAGTTCCTCGGTGGAGCCTTGATCGATTCCGGGTCAGAGCGAGACTCCGTGATGGGCGCTCCGCACGTCGTGAAGCTGCCGCGGTCCGGGATTTCTCCTGTGCCACAGGCAATCCTGGCGCCCGGCATGCTCACCGGAGATGGCTGCCCAGCCACGCCGCTCTTCGATGCGCCCTTGCGTCAAGCGCAACATCGATGCGCCCAACGCAACAGAACTCGATGCAACATCGCGTCACCCCATGCAACAGCCGACCCATCACCGCAGCTCAGGCGGCTGGAGGCTGAGCGCTCCGGCGGACCGGGCAGGCGTGAAACACGCTGCCGCAGCGCAATCACAGAAACTGTCGAATGTTGCATCCGATACAACACTGCCTATTTGCAGCATCGTGGCCGCACCATGCCGGAGATCGTGAAAACGGACGGGGGGCAACGGCGGCCCGGCCAGCGCGACCCGGACCGTGTCGATGCTGGTGCGGTGTTTCCGCGCGATCCGCTCCACACTCCACCCCGCAGCGCTGCGGCGCCGCAGAGCGGTGTACCGGTCGACGAGCAGGTCGAACCGCTGGGAGACATAGGCCGGTTTCAACGGCTGGCCGTTTTCGTAGGTGAACACACGACCACTGTCCGTCCACGCCTCACCCCACGCCAGCCGTTCTGCCCGCTGGGCCGTGCGCCACGCCCGGCCCACGGCCGCGGTGGTCTCATCGACAATGATGATGCGGTTCGACTCCTCCGACTTCACCGCGCCGAGCGTGTCGTCGGGCTGGGCCTGACGGACGTGGACCCGCCGGGTATCGAGACTGACATCCGGCCATGCCAAGCCCACGAGCTCCCCGCGGCGCAGCCCCCAGAACGCGGCCAGATGCCACAGCGCATACAGCCGGTCATGCTCGACGACATCGAGGAACGCACCGCACTGGGCGGGCGACCACACCATCACCTTCGCGGGGATCTTCCCGGTCTGCTCCCGGTGGGCGGTGCGCTCCGCCGTCCACAGCAGCGGCCGGGCGCGGCCCTTGCGCCCACCGCCCTTCGTCGTCAACACGCCGTCCGCCGGATTCACGTCGATGATTTTCGAGACTGTCACCGCGTCGTTGAGCGCGCCGGTCAGCACGGCGTGGATGCGCCGGATTCGGGCTTCGGACAAGGGTCTCGTCGAGATACGCCGGCCGCCCTGGGCCGCGCGGGCGGCGAGCAGGCGCCGCAGCAGCTCGGGCGGCTTGCCCTCGCCCTCGCTCCGGTTGATCTGCCGCATGGCCGCGTACAGGTCGCGGACGTGGGCGTCACGGAGTTCGACTAGGCGCAGGTGCCCGAGGCCCGGCTTCAGGTACAGCATGATCGCCTCGCGTTCGGCGGCGAGGGTGGAGCGGGCCAGGCCGTCGCCGGTTTCGGCTTCCGACTCCCGCCATGCCAGCCGCCGGTCGAGATACTCCCCGACTTTGGTTTTCCGGTCGATGTCGCGGCCGGTCTGCCCGCCCTGGCCGAGCGCATCGGCCAGGGCGTCCTTACACTCCTTCTGGGTGTCGAACGGGCCAACATAGGGCTGGCGCCGGCCTTTACTCGTACCGCCGGGTGGCTGCAGTCCGGCCATCATGCCGCGCAGGAAGCGCCGCAGCCGTAGCCGGGACTCGACCCGACAGAACCGATGATCAAGGCTGGTCGTGAAGGCCTCGAACGCCTCGCTCCATCCGGCCGGGTCTACGCTGGGGCATGAAGCCATTGGTTGATCTTTGCTTGTCGACACAACTCGCGATCATCGCCGGTGGCTTCTTCATGCCCCGCACCGCCTCAGAGCGCATCAGCCCGGCCGCCCATCGTCGGCCCACGGGTCACAACTGATCACAAAACTCGGGTAGGCGTACTAACGACACCCGCCAACCACGGCGACAGTACGCCCACGAGACCGACAGCACGCCCACGAACGCCCCGCCCCGGACCTCCGGGACGGGGCGTTCGATCATCCTGCCGTCGGCAAACGATCTGCCGCCGTCGTCGGCATCCTGAGCGTCGGCCAACATGCGGTCGGCCTCGCGGAGCTCCGCAACCGCGGCTAGGGCACCGGCCACGGTCCGGCCACCAGCCGTGTCGGTCTCGGCCCCCGCCACGCCCATCTCGCCGTCAACACCGCCTTCACCTGGTGCCAGCTGATCCTCGACACCCTTGCCGATCCCAGGGCTCCCTGGCACAAAGACCCTTGATCTTCGCTAACGCGGTCACGGAGACAACCGCTTGGACGTGACCGAGTGGCGGGCCGTCCCCCGTCCGGGGATCACGGGCTCTGTGCCCGGCTCCCACACGCCGGCGAGGGCTGCCGGCGTCGCGCAACTGTGGATCATCTCGTCGGTCCGGTCACAGCAAGCCGAGTGCGCCCGGGACCGCGACGGCCAGCGCGAGCGTCACGCCGAACGCTGTACCGCCTTTGATCGCCGCGTTGGCGGGGTTGGCGCCGCCCTTCGCGGCGAGGACGCCGGTCACAACGGCGGCCAACGCCGAGACCGAGCCAGCCAGCGCCAGCGCCAGGCCAGTCACGCCGACCGAGGGCAGGGTCGTTGCCGCCTGCAGCAGGCCGAGCGGTCCGAGGATCGCGACGGCGAGCGCGAGGGCGCCGCCGAACGCTGTGCCGCCTTTGATCGCCGCGTTGGCGGGGTTGGCGCCGCCCTTCGCGGCGAGGACGCCGGTCACAACGGCGGCCAACGCCGAGACCGAGCCAGCCAGCGCCAGCGCCAGGCCAGTCACGCCGACGGCCGACGTCGTGTACGGCAGCACCTCGGCAGCCATGAACACGTCCATGGGGTAGATCGACTCCTCGGTTGGTCGACAGTTGCCTGTTCTCCCGAGGACAGGTGCCGATCAGCGGCGAACGTGCAGGGGCGGGTCGCGCCGCGCGCACCTGCCCGGACCGGAGCCCAAAAATCATGCTCGGGCCTTGCACGAACGCTCGCCGGGGGCGCCTTATAGGACGACCGCCCTATACCGCCGGTACGTGGGCGGCAGAGAAGGGCGGCAGAGGAGGTGGTGAATGAGAACTCGATCGCAGGCGGTCGTGATGGTCGTGACGTCCGCCGGCTAGTCCCTCGAAGGAGCCCAAAAGGGAGACGTCGGGAAGTGAGAATTTGGGCCGCGACCTCGACGGGGGGCGGGGCCGCAACTCACAACGCTTCTCTTCGAATCCTGAAAGGAAGTGATCGACCCAAGGAAAGAAGCTAACGAGTATCCGGGGAGTCCCTCTTGCGTACGCTGTTGAGGGGATTGATGGCCCTGCGCCTAGGGGGGAGCGCACGCGAGTCTAGGCCCCTGAATTGTGAGTTCGGAACCGACGACTAGACAAAGGAGAGTGATCGGGATGTTGTACCCGTCCGGTGCCGCACCACCAGGGTTCGGTGCTTTCACTGAATGGACGGACGCCGATGAAGGATCGGTCAGAGTACGAAGATACGTTCAAGAGGAACTATCTTCGGCTCGTCTACTCGTTGATGAGGCGAGGAGCACCTCTCTGCGTCGCGGAGGAGCTCGCCGCCGACGTCATGACCCGGCTCTACAAGCGCTGGGACGAGATCGAGTCGCCGGAGAACTGGGTGTGGGCTACAGCGCACCGCGAGTTCCCCACGGTCATGCTGAAGGAACGCCAGTACGTCCCCTTGGACGAAGAGCCCCCCGAGGGCGGTGCTGCGCCTTCGGGGGCCGGTTGTTTCGCTGACGAGGTCGAGGACCGGGACCAGTGGCTCCGTCTGCTCAAGTCGCTGCCGGACAGGCAGCGAGCGGTCGTCGGCCTGTACCTCGACGGCCTTGGTACTGCGGAGATCGGTTCGGCGTTGGGGATCTCCCCCAGCACGGTCCGCTCGCAGTTCCGCAACGGCAAGAACACGCTCGCGGAGATGTTGCGCGCGCGGCAAAAATAGAACTCTGACCAAAGGGGAACCGATGGAACTGTCAGGCGAGGAGGACCTGCGTCTCGACGCCTACATCCGTCGGATCGACCAAGCAGCCTACGAACGGTTGGTGGAAAAGCTGGACGTCGAGGCCCGGCTCCGCCAGGTTCTGGCCGCCGCCGGCGCCGACAACGGTCCGGAAAGCGAGTCAACGAACACCGCCGACCTCGGCGAGGTTTGTTCGACTCGCGTGATCCGACAGAGTTAGGCACGTACATCAGCGCTTGTCGAGGGCACTGCCTGGCAGCGGTGGGGCTGCAGCCCCACCGCTGCCAGGCGGCTACTGAAAAATGTACGTCGGCCTCTCGTATCCACCCGGACGCAGCCGGCGGCGCCGAGGCGCGGGCCTCTTTGCAGGGCAGCCTGATCGCGCATGGACGAGTCCCGGCGAGCCAACGCCAAGCAAGTGGGCGATCGAGGCGCCGAGTTCTCGGGCTGGGTGAGCAGTGTCCCGTGCGTGGCGTACCTGCTCGGCGTTGAGGGCGGCCGTGTCCTGCGCGAGCCGCTATCTAGATCATCACTAGCGCCAATAGCTGCACGGTTCTCGTGACTTCGGGGTGCGGCTGCTGCCAGCGTGGCCGGGTCCGAAACGGTGGCGGGTAGCCGCCACCACGACGCTTCGAGGGTAGAGGACGGTGGTCCGGCGGTGGGACAAGACGCGCGCAGGACGGCGGAACAGGCCGCACGCAACGCGCTCGGAGGCCAGGATCACGGCGGGCGGTCGGTTCTCCCGACCACTGGCGAGGGCACGATCTGTCGCTAGTGTTCCGTGATTCCGCTTTCTTTATCATCGATATTTAGCTAGAATAAAAGTGTGGAACTCTCGGTGAAAAGCATTGCGGAACTTCGAGACATGATCAATGATCGCGATATTTCCGCGAACATCGCGACGCGGGCGGGGATCGTCCTATGGCATAACGAGCGCAGGCCCAAGAAAGGGCGGAATCAAGCGGTCAGTGCACCGCTCGCATCGTGCTGCGAGCAGGGGGTTCGGCAATCTTGATCGTCTTTGGGCAGGCTCCTCGCCTGCCCCACCAGCCCGATTCGAACCTCTGCTTGGGGTCCTGATGCGGGGCGGGCGGTGCACTGACGGGTTGAGACCGCCCCCGCCTGACCGCGACGGCGACCGGAGGGAGCCGGCGCGGAGCGGCGCTTGAGCGACGTAGAGAAGGTCTGCACCCCTCTCGCAGGTAGCGGGACGGTTCGGCGTAATATGTGTCAAGAATGTAAGCACCGGGTGAACCGGCCGTCGTAGCTGAGGAGCTGGCGAAGTGGCAACCGACGATAGGGAGGAACCCGACGAACCGAACGAGGAGGAGCCGACTATCCCACCTGAGGTGGCGGAACAGATCGCAGCCCAGTTCGTCCCGGTCTTCAGGCAGCTAGACGCCTTGTCTAAAAGCCCCGGTATAAAGATGGCCCAGCAGCTTGCCGAGACGTGGCGTTTTCAGGAGCAGGCTTTGCGGAACGCGCAGGTCGTCGCTGGCCTGGCCGAGCAGTTCCGTCCGGTCGCCATCAACCTCGGCATCAACGCTGAGATTGCCCGTAACCTTGCCAAGCTGTCGCCCCTGGCTGATACCGTTAGGGAGATCGGCCGTCTCGCCGCGAGCAGCGCATTTGAAGCCCGAATGGCTGAAGTGGCCAACGCGGTTGCCGCCGCCAGCCAGCTGACGTTGAAAGTTTCGCCGCCGCCGATATTCACCGCCTACTCAAATATGGCGGCCCAGGGATGGCAACAGGCGCTCGATGCCGCGTTGATAACCCCTCCACCACGGCCGGAGCGCCTAGTTCTGCTTGGTGAAAGCGCGCTCGGGGTCATCGAAACCGGCAACGAGCTGGGCCTTACTGAGGATGAGGAGGCCGCCCCTCCGAAGCCGGAGCGGTGGCGGGACGGCCAAATCCAGATGATGGATGAGCTGTCGGCCTGGCTTACTACCGTCTATCCCCCGGCCGTGACCAAGCTGAAGGGGGCATGGCACACCCTGACGTCGAATGGCCCCGATGCGGCTTCTCAGGCGGCGAACTCCGGTGTTGAGGCGCTTGACTGGACGCTCCGGATGATTGCGCCGGACAAGGAAGTCCTGGCATGGCGTCAAGAGGTAGGGCTTTACGCGGACGAGGTTGACGGCCAGAACGGAAAGCCCCATCGGCGGCTCCGGGTGCGCTACATCATCCGGGACTACGGTCTGGACAGCAACAGCGTCACGATCGTTACCACCATGGTCACGGCAACCCTGAAGCAGTTGCAAGGCGTCAAGCATGGCCCCGAGGACGACCGGGCCATCGCCGCCACTCAGCAGGCGCTGATCGCCCTTGAGTACACGTTCCAGCTGCTGATGCCGCGCTGAGCCGAGGATGTTGGGCCGGACCTTCCGGCTCAACACGGCCGAGCCGACCGTGTTCACCTGATCACAGAACGTTCCGTTCTGTTCCTTGTTTGTCCGATTTGCTGGTCAAGAACCATGCCCACCAAGAGCGCCAAGGCGTCGGACGTGATGAGGGCATCAGCCTCGGCGTCGCCGGACAGGTGAAGGGCCATGCGGCCAAGGGTAAGCCCCGCCAGAGTGATCCGGCGGGGCAGGTTGGTCAGGGACGCCAGATCACAGTCACGCGATCCGGGTCAAAACGGTTCTTCGGCCCATCGGCCTTGGACAGCACCACGGCCTCGATGACGGTGGCGATGATGTCGCGGCGCTCCTCCACTTCCAGGCAGGGCCAGGACGACGCCACGTTGGTCAGGCGGGGGCCGGAGTGCGTGCGGAGCAGTCGTTGCGCTCTGCCCGGAGCTTCGCCACGTCCTCCTCCAACTCCTCCACCACCTGGAGGGCGCGGGTGCCGCCGCGCTTCGTCTCTCGGCAGGCGGCCATGATCTCAGCGATCTCCGCCTCTGCCGCCACCAGCTCTTCCGCCCGGGGCCACGGGCCGCTCTCGGTCTCCACATCCCGGTTCGCCAGATAGGCCAGCACCAGGTCCGTTACCAACTGGTCAACGTGGTGGTCATCCGTTCGGCGTCCGCTGAGTCGTAGGCCGCGCTGAGAGCGGGGGCGCGTTGGAGTTGGAGGCGCACCCACTCCGCCGGCGTCACCGCGCACCTCGACCGCCGCGTTCATAGGCGCCGTGGTCCGCTTCATACTGGAGTTCCAAAAGCTGATGCGCGACGAGCCTCCGCAACCGCTCCTCCCATCGTGCCCGGAACTGGCGCATCTCGACTCCTCTGGCTTCCTGAGCCACCTGGCGGCGGCCATCTTCTTCGACCTCGACGCGGTCCGGGTCCCGGCATCAGCACCACGCGCAGCCACCGCAGGAAGACGCGCTCGGCCGGACGTACCCGCCGTCGGCGGCGGTCGCCAGGGTGGGCCGCATTGTCCGGACGAACCAGAACGGCGGCCTCGCAGCTGCCGGAGGGCTGCCGGATTCCAGTCGGCGCCGTGGCGCAGGAGGATGCGGCTCCGCACCCGCACCCCGGCTCCAAGTCACAGGGACCATCCGGTCGCTGCGCGCAGTTACCTCCGGTGTGTCGACCAACAGCATGCGCGCGGCTGACCAAACCGGATAGCAGCAAGCGCTACCTGCTCATCCGCGCCGCCGACCCTCCCTTCGAGACCAACAACCGCCTCCTAGCCTACGTCGAAGAGCGACCGGCCCTCGCCGTCCTTGCGCTGCTGCCTGCTGGCGAAATCGAGTCGAGTCGATTATACCCTTTGGACGCGGCCTGCCTGACTACGGGACCTCGACCGCCCCGGTCGCGTAGGCCCTGAGGTACCGCCGATGCAGCAGCTCGACGAACGCCGCGACGGACCGTAAGCCGGCGGGTCGGTCATCCCATCGGACCCTGTGCGCGGAAGACGGGGCTTGTATCAGCTGGCCGCGACGGTCGGCCGCCTACTCGGATGTGGGTCGCGCTACTCTGCTGCCGACACGCGTCGTAGGTACGGCGCCGTTTCTGGCGCGGCCCGTCACACCGGACTTCACGCCTGGACTCGCGCTGGCCGTGCTTTTCGCGGCTGGCTCACGAACAGATCTGGCGACAGCGGGCCGCAGCGACGTCCGTGTCTAGGGAAAGGCCGCGCGGCCAGACCGCGCGATCGGCTCGACGGGGGAGTACGGAAGGCTGCGATGAAAGAGAAACTGACCTCGAATGAGGTCAAGGAGTTTACGCGTGTGTATGGCGGCCAAAATAAGGCCGTCGCTCTTCTTGAGAGAGCCGGCTGGCCGGTCGGGCGGTTGCCCACGACCAACCAGGACGCGGCGCACTTCTGGAGAGAGGTCGAATCTCAACTCGCGTGGGGAATAATTGATGACGGACGCCAGATTCTCCTTCGAATGGCCGCGGAGGAGTATCCAGCAAATGCCACGTTCAAGGCAGGACTAGCCGCCGCTGAAGACGGGGCTGGTTCGGGCCTGCTGGCTGCACCGACCCTGACAGACCAGTCGGACGTAGTAACCGTCCGAGACAATGACGTCACCTCAGACGAAGGTTCGGTCGAGGCGGTTGTGGGGCAAGTCTCACCGCCTGCTTGCGAGGCTTCAACGGGCAGTTCTGCCGCCGACGGCGGATCGACGGCGGTGGTCGTCGAAGCCCCCAACGCGCCCGCGAGCCGACGCAGGCCGCGGCGGTTCCGGTGGCTGGCTGTCTCGGGCGTGTGCGCGGTCGTCGTCATTGGAATCGTCTTTTTCTTCGTCCCAGATTCGCGCGAGCCCGGTCCGCCACAGCTCGCGCCGCACTGCGGACTTCAACCCAATGATTCCTTTTACGGATCGGTCACTCCCGCTGCGGGATCCGGCTGCGTCGGCGTGAGCGACAACATCTCGAACTTCCAGATCGACGATGACGCACCGCCCGACCAGAAGCTCAATGACGTCGGTCAGTTAATATGGAATCTGAATCAGAAGGTCAAGGATGATCCGCATGTGACGCTGGTTTTAATCGGCGATCTTACGGAGCCGCCACCGCAGAAGGAAAGCGGCGTGTCTGTGCTCCGAGTCAACGAACGTGAGCATCTTCTTGGTGTGGCTGCGGCCCAGATGGTGAACAACAAGGGGACCAACACGAAGGTCGAGGTGCTCTTCGCGAACGCGGGTCCAAGGATGGAAAGCGCGGACATCGTTGGGCGGCAGCTCGTTGACCTGATGGCTAGGGACAACCGGCTGAACATCGTTGGTGTCGTCGGCCCTGAGTTCAGCCGCAAGCCGACCGACCGTCTGGTCCAATTCTTGCTGGAACACAAGATTCCGGTTATGGCGCCCACGTTGGCCTACGACAAGTTCACCGCAGGGCCACATCCACCTCTCTACTTCCAGATCGTGGCCCCGGACAAAGCCGAAGCCTCGGCAATGGTTTCGTACGCCATACAGAATGTGGTGCCCACCCGCGCCCGGGCGGAGGCGGTGGTCCTTGACTCTGACGACACGACTGACCTCTATCCGAACGATCTCAGCCGGGATGTACTAGCAGCCGCGCGAGCCGACGGCTTCCGGATCCAGCCCGAGCCTCCGTTTCGGTCGATACGGGGTACGCCTCCGACGGGCGCCTCGCACGAGAACTCGTTCACGGTCGGCAATGAACTATGCCATTGGAATGGATCGGAGGAGCCTTTTCCGGGCGTGGTGTTCTTCGACGGTCGCGCTGAAGACTTCGCCGACCTACTCAGGGGCATCGACCAGGGATGTGCGTCACATCGCTATCCCGCGATTGTCGCGGACGGCGACGCCGCCGGTCTATTGGCTGACCCGCACAATCGTAATATTGCTCCTGCGATCCATTTTGACTACGTGTCGCTCGCAGCGGTTGTTCACGGCACAAGGCCCTGTGAACTACTCGCGCCGGAACTCGGCGACTTCCGGACCTATTCGGCGGACGGCCCTGACTTCGATGCCTTCTACCAAACATTGTGTTTGAACTCCACAGGCTCCCATCCTGATCTCGACGAAAAGGCCTTGATCTTTTTCGACGCGATCAACATCTACGCGGCCGCCGAACACAAGCTCGGTCCAGGCGTCGTCGCTCCGCTGGCAATAGCCGACAAGCTCGGTGAGACGGACATCACCGGGGCGAGCGGAAAAATCAAGTGGGATGGTACCGAGACGGGCGCGCCGCAGAACAAGCCCGTGACAATAATGTCCGAGTCTCAGGATCCGGCCGACCCGGCCATGAGAGCAAATCCGCGTCATGCGGTTGACTGCCTGCCGATCGCCGACTCGCGGTACAACTGCAAAGAATGACTGAACCGCGTCGAGGGAACCCAGGGATTTGCCCGGGGTTCCCTCGACGGTCGCGATGCCGGCTACCAGGCTCAGCACTCTGCGCGGTTCCTGTAGCCCGGGAAGATCTCGTCGAGGCGGACCACGGGCTGCTAATCGAGGGCAGCGACCGCGTCGTCAAGCCGAACCCCGCGACCTGCTCGTCGAGCACGTCGCCTATTACCTTCCTCGGCGTGACGGCCAACCAGCCCACACTGCACGGACCAGCTGGCCGCCCTGCCCTGGCCGATGCCGGAGCCCGGGGGCAGGCCTTGAGCCGGCCTCACTGTTCTCGTCGTCTCCGCGGCCCGTTCGTCGAACCCCCGTACCGCTGGCGTGTCCTTCCAGGGCTCAAGCTGGCGGCGCGCGTCGCGGAGGCGGATGGCGAGCCGCACCGAGCGGTTGCGGAGGGCCAGCTCGCTGCGCGGCCGAGAGTGCGCGCGCCCTCCTCGATCTCGCTCTGCTCGATCTGGATGAGGCTCAAGTCGACGGTCGTCATGGGGTGCTGTCCTGGCCCAGCCGCCGTTCCAGCTCGGCGACCCGCAGCTCGAGCAGCCGGCGGGCCTGCCGCTCGGCGGCCAGCTCCTCCGCCAGCCGCCCCAAGCGCACGAGGGCCGCCCGCGGGTCCTCCGCAGGCGGCGTCGGCGGCGAATCGGACACGATCCCTCGTCGTCGCCAGAGTCGCCTACAGATCAAGCGCGCTGCGCACTACACCCACTCAATCTCTTGCCCACGTCTTGCTCCAAGGTCGCCGCCAAACAACTTGATCAACTAACCCCTGAATGGACACGCAACTTTGAGCTATCGGCGGGTCGATAATCATGAAAAGTCAAAGATCTTTATTTGTCTACGTTCATCAAATAATTGTTTCAATAGGGGTTTCCGAAAAGCACCCAGGACTGCCCGGTTCCCCTGGGGGTCGAAGTAGTCGGGGCTCAGCAACGCGACCATGCGCCGAGCCCGGGAAAGCGCCCGCTGAAGCGCCGAGACGATATTTATGCCGGCGGCCCAGTCCCACACGTCGAGTTCAGTCGTGTAGCAGGCCTCGCGCAACTGGTGATCGACCCACTTCGCCCAGCCTTCGTCGGGCCCGGCATACATGATGAAGAAGTCGGTCGGCTCGTCAGCGCTCGTCACCCCACCATGATTGCCACGTCCCGGCGGGCCCAGGCATGGGCCCGATCCGCCTTCGTCCGACCGCCACGGCCCTGGGCCGCGTCGCCGCCTTCGTCCTCTGGGGCGAGAACCAGGCAGTCCAGCTCGTCGACGAATTGGAGACGGTCTTGGTGTCTGTTCCGGATCTTTGTCAACGGTCTCTGAAAACTGGCTCTGACCCCATCTACGGGTAAGTTCTGGCTCCACCCTGGTGGGGCCTGCCTGGGCGCGCCCGATCGTGTCTTTGTCCCCGCCATGGGCAGGATCAGGCAACGCCTGCCGACAAGATCCCGGCCGGCCTGCCCCTCCGAGCGAGTACGATCGCGCCATTCGCGAGCCGGACGGTGCGTGGCTGATCAAGCCGCGTCCGTGGCCAGCCTGGTGAGCAGCGTCGGCACCACGGGGGTTGTCATGAATAACGACGTGAAGCAGTTGCGCCAGCTGCGCGCAGAAGATCTCGCGGAACTCGCGGACGTCTTCTACCAGCGGCAGACAGCCGACCACCTGCTGGCGGAGGCCGGGTTCAGCCGCAAGAACCTTCCGGACGCCTCCACCTCGGGTGGCCGGTGGGCTGACGTGAACGTCACCCTCGGCGATGGCTCGGTGCCGGGCGGACGGCTGCGGATTCTCGAGCTCGCGCTGCACCGCTACCCGGCGAACGGCGTCTTCAAGCAGGGGGTCGCCGAGGCCCGGCACGCGGCCACCGAGTCCGGGGGCGCGGCAGCCGAGCCGGTCGGTAAGCCCAACGGCCGCGACCGGCTCCCTCGGCCCGTTACCGTCGCCGTGCTGGACGCCGTCGGTTACAGCCGTAATGGCATCATGGTGCAGCTCGCGATCCGTGATGGCCTACAAGAGATCTTCAACGACGCGCTCGCGGATGCCGAGATCTCCCCTGCCGCCGTGAAGGTTCAGGACACCGGCGACGGTCTCATCGCCGTCATCTCCAGTGACGTGCCGAAGGCGGTGGTGGCGGCCGACCTGGTCGAACAGCTGCGCCGTGGCCTGCGTGGGTACAACCGCGGCCGCAAGGATGCCGACGCCATCCGCCTGCGACTGTCGCTGCACCACGGCGACGTCGTGGAGGACGGCACCGGCTGGGCCGGGGACGCCGTCATCGTCGGCACGCGGCTGGTGGACGCGCCACCGATCCGCGCGGTGTTCCCCGCGAACCCCTCGGCGAGCCTCGCCGTCATCATGTCCTCGGAGTTCTACAGCACCACCACGGCGCAGGAGTTGCTCGGCCTGGACCCAGGCTCGTACCGCGAGGTCGAGGTCGTGGTACCCAAGTTCACCGGCAGGGCCTGGCTGACGGTTCCCGGACTGACCGGCTGGACACTCGAGGTGCCGGCCGACGGCGACGGCGCCGCGACCCCCGGCTCCGCGCCGGCCTCGACCGACGCGAGTGGTGCCGACGAGCTACCCGAGGACGCCGTGCAGTGGGATTTCCTGATCGCCGCCGCCGACAAGGACGAGAGCTGGGGCGCGTGGATCGCCCACACGCTGGAAAAGGACCGGACGTACAACGTCCACATCGAGACCTGGGACATCCAGGCGGCGGAGAACCTCCTCTGGAAGCTCGAGCAGGCGATGGCCGTCGCGAAACGAACGATCGTGATCGTCTCCGCGAACCTCCTCAACTCGCCGAAGGCTCAGGCCGTGTGGATGGAGGCGTGGCGGAAGGACCCCGTCGGGCAGGGCCGCTCCCTCGTCCCGGTGATCGTCGGCGACTATCAGCCAACCGGCTTCCTGGCCAGCATCAAGCCCATCCGGCTGACCGGCAGGAGCCCGGACGCTGACGAGCGCGAGCTGCGCGAGCAGCTCCGCCGGACCGTCGACGGCAAGTACCGGCCGGCCACACCGCTTGGCCATCCCGGAATGGCCTCGTAGCGCCGCTCGCCTTCCGCTCGCCCGTCGGTGCGCGGGCGATTTTCGCACTCATCCCGAGTACCGGGGAGAGGGAATTCCTGATGAGCGACAAGTCCGAGGCGATACTCGCCTACTGGTCCGAGCAGCGCACGCAGCTACGGCCGTCGGAGAGCCAGCGCTCGTCCATGACAAACTACCTGCTCGTCATCGCGGCCGGTCTCAGCGGACTGATCGCCCAGCAGAAGTACGCTACGACCACGATTCCGCATGCCGGCCGCGAACGGCCGCCGCATCCCGGGCGCGGGGCCCGCGACCTGGTGGGAACGGGAGCACATGGCAGACTGTCCGCCATGGAGACACAGGGGGCGAATCCGACCGGACAGGAGTCCGGGACGGGATTCTTCATCAGCTATCACGCGGCCGACCGGAAGTGGGCAGAATGGGTCGGCTGGGAACTGGAAGAGGCGGGATACCAGGCAACGCTGCAGCACTGGGACTACCTGCCTGGAAACCACTGGACGGCGTACCTGCAAAAGGCCGTCACCGAGTCGCGGTACACCATCGCGCTGCTGTCCGAAGCATTCATCGAAAAGGTATACGCACAGCCGGGTTGGGAGAACGCATACATCCAGGATCCCGATGGCTTCAAACGCAAGCTGCTGCCGGTCCGGGTGGCGGACTGCCGGCGGCCCGGGCTGTTCGCCGACATCGGCACCTTCGATCTGTTCGACGTGGCGGACGAGGCCTCGGCCCGGGACCTCCTGCTGCGCCACGTCGCCCACGCGCTGACGGGTCGGGCGAAGCCTGCCAGTAAGCCGCCGTTTCCCGGCCCCAGGGGCGGCGACCGGTGGCGGCCGGGGCCCGCAACCTTCGCCGACACGGACTCCCTGCTCCCCGGTGAGCCGCTGGCGGCACTGTCCGTCTACCCGGTGCGCCTGGAGAACCGGCGGCCCCGCCTGAATCTGGAGCTTCTGCGGGAAGCCTGCCGGCAGGTGGTCGACGCGGAGAACGTCCGGGCCGCGGTCGACCTGATCTACCTGGCCGACGAGAATCCGCACCTGGTCCAGGCGTCCTCGGACACCTACGCGGCGGTGCAGCAGGTGAAGCGGGAGTTCCAGGACAGGACGCAGGGTCTTGGCGGGCCACAGGCGCAGCGCCGGTACCTCTTCGAGCCGCTGATCGATCTCACCCACGGACTGGGCGCGATGTTCGACGCGGTGCCCATCGAGTTCCTCCTGCATGACACCCGGGATCCGCTGCACTCGGTCCGCGCCGTCGCCGGCTACCCGATCACCGGTCGGAAGCGGGACTCGCCCGCCACCAACGTGGCCTGGGCCTATATCATCGGGCAAAAAGGCCCCGCGGCGGAAATTTACAAGGCACCTTTCCGCGGCCGTCATCTGAAATGCACGACAATTCCGTTCCACCATCGGGTGTTCGGACTGTACGCCCTGCTGTGCATCAATCTCGACATCAACAGTTTCCTGCCGGACGGGCTCGTCGAGCGGTTACAGAACCTGGTGGCGGTGCCCGGAGACCGCCAGGAGGAGGAGCTCTTCTGATCCGTCCTTCCCACCGCCGGCCACCTGGCGTCCTGGGCACGCTTCGCCCCGGTCGTGGCCGAGTCGGCGGGCACGAAGAAAGGCAAGAACGCCACCGGGCACGGTAACCGCTACCTGGCCCGGGTGCTGGGCGAGGCCGCCGTCGCCGCCTGCAAGACCGATAGGCGGTATCAAGTGGTGGAGGCGACAGCCGACGCCCGCCTCGTGCTGGGACCCTAAAAAAAGGGCGAGGTCAACCGGTCGAAGCGACGCCCGCATCGTGCTGGGAGCAGGGGGTTCGGTAACCTGATCGCGATCGGGCAGGCTACTCGGCGCCCCCGGAGGCCTCGTTGGTTCGTCTGGATCCCACGTGACGCTGAATGAACGGGGGCTCGGGCACCCCGACCCCGGCCACGCCATGGCGCTACCGCACCACCGCCATCAAGAAGGCGATCGGCACCGCGATCATCCCAAGAGCCATGCCGATCGCGGCTCTCCGCTGTCCCTTGGCGACACCGGCTGCGTGGCAGCCGTGCTGTGGCCGGACAGAGACGAGCATCAACTCGAACGCCGCAGCGAAACCGGCCTGACTGCCGTAGCGCAAGGACAAACTGGATATCCCGAACCGGAGAGCGGCCAGCGCGAAGCCACACACGATCATGACATCGACGAAGGAAGCTTCGGTCACAAGCCCCAAGAGTAGGGCCAGAATGCCGCATGTCAACGCCGCGTTGGCTTTGTGGCTGTGGGGCGGTGCCGCATTCCCCGGGGCAGCACCCGCGGGCCAGCCGGTTCCGGGTGGTGTCGGCCGCTGCGGAGCGGGATGGGTTGGGTGCACGGGACGGGCTGGAGGCGCCGGAGACTGCCATGGCCCGGGCCCGGGCCACCCGGGCCGAGCGTGCCGTCCCGGCGACGGGGGCCTGCTGGGCGGTTGCCCTCCGGTCGTGCGGCCGGGGCCGGCGGATGCCGCCTGGTGCCCCGGCGTCGGACCGCCGACTGGCCGCGCGTTCGCTGCCCGGCCGCCGAATGCCGGCGATGAATAGAGCTGACTCAACCGGTCGTCGAGCCTGTTCCCCACCGGTCCCGAAGCTGCTCTGGAACTCATGCCGCCGGCCACCGGCAGTGGGTTCGTGCCCCCCGCGGGAGTAGGCGTGCGCTGGCTCGGGGCGGCGCTCTCGGCGAGCAGCCTCGCGGCTTCGCCCGCGGACAACACCCGTAGGGCACGGGCACGCCGTAGTTCGATCTGCGGCGTCACGGTCCGCGGGTTCGACTGCTTGGAGAAGACGGTGATCAGGCCGGTGATACTGATCCAGGAACCCTGCAACAAGTTCGGGTCACCGAATGCCTGGACGAGGTCTCGGCTGCCCCGGTCGAACGCCACGACGGCGAAGTCTCCCCGCCGGTAGTCGCCGAAGTTCAGGAAAGTAATCGTGCCTCGCCGTTGGATCGTCCTCGTGGCGACGATCTCGCCGACGACGGTTACCTCGTCTCCTTGGCGCGCGAGCAGTGCGGCCCGCTCGGTGGCGGCGATGGCAGGCACCGCGGCCACTGCGGCGGTCGCGGCGCGGCGCCTGCTCACCGATGGAACGGCCGTGCCGGTCAACGCGGCTTGCACTGCGTTGAAGTCGACCCCGCAGGCACGCCGCAACCGCTGCACCCGCTCCGCGAGCATCGGCAGCCGTTCCAGCCGCGCGAATACGGGCGACGTGCCCGGTTCGGCGAAGTCCGTGGCGGAGAAAAGCAGGTTTTCCCCGCTGTTGAACTCCTTCCACAGCTGCGCGTCGTGCGCGAGGGCGGCCAGCGAGAGGTCGACGACGTATGAGGCGAACAGGTCGAGCGAAGGATCGTATTGGTTGGAGCGCTCGGGATGCTGGTAGTTGCGGTGCCCCTGCTCGGCGGCCCCATACTGGTGGAGCGCGGGGAGGTACATCCCGTCGTAGTCCACCAGCTTGATCGAATTATCTGACTTCACCAGGATGTTGCCGTGCTGCAGGTCGCCGTGGGCTGCGCCGTGTCGCCGCAGCGCCGTCGCAGCAGCGAGGATGCTGCGACGCACCTGTTCGAGTGCTCCGGGGTCGCCCACGTGGTCGTCGATCCAGTCGTTGAGCCGTGAGCCCCCCTCGACCCACAGCATCCGGACGATCGGTAATACCTGCTCGCCGACTCGGATGCCGCGGGGAAGGTAGTCGACGTCGACGAGGCAGTCGAGTTGCGTGGAGCGTACGAACGCTGCCACTCCGGCATACCGTTCCTGCAGGCGGTTGCCTTGCTTGTGAAAGCAGCGGACCGCGTACCGGCGCCGGTCGACGGTGACGTCGAATGTGAGTGCGAACCCCCCGGACGCGACGGCGGGCGAACCCAGCGGGGTGAGCCGTGGGGCGCTGCGGCGCAGGGTGTCGTCGAGGAAGGCGATGGTAGGCACCTGCACGGCTTGCTGGTAGTCGAGAAGGGCGGGCAGCTTCATGTCCGCACCACGCACAGCGTCGTGTCGTCGTTGGCCAGTTGCCCGCGGTGCCGGTGCCGCGCCACGAAGCGCGCGAACCGTTCTCTGCTGTTCACGAATGTCCCCAACGGTGGCACCCGCTGGTGCCGCTCGTAGATCTTCAACAGGAATGCCGAGACCGCATCCGTCGCCAGCAGGAAAATGTCGCCGTCCTGGTAGGTCGTGGTGAATTCGGTCGGCTGCTGCCTCGGAGCCCCCGCACGGCTGCTCACCAGCTCAGGGAAACGGCCGAACCCGTCCGCATGGTCTACCGGGCCTACCCAGAGGATCTCCTGGCGGCGGATGTGGAACAGGCATGAATCGCCGAGGCTGACCGCGTGGTATACGCCCTCCGCCGAGTCGACCAGCAGACCGAGAAAAGTCGAGTCCGCGCCTTCCATCAGTTTTGCAGTGGCGTACCAGGGTAGGTTTGGCTTGGCTACGTGGCCCCACCAGCGGCTACGGAGGTGCGGTAAGATCTCCGGCGCTAGCGGGTCGGCGTGTTCTGTGACGAACGAGTCGACGAGTAATCGGCTCCAGACCTCCGGCCGTGCCGATGTGGATGCTCCGTCTGCGATGGCGAACCGCGCCGCCACCTGGTCGGCGGCGGCGCTGTCCTCGTTTTCTGCGGCACTGCGGCCCAGTTTCGGCACGCTGTGCACGGTTACCTGTAATCCGGCCCCCATCGTGGTGGGTGGTGGGCTCACCGCATCGCTCCCGGGCCGGCGGTGAGCTCCCGTAGCCCGGTGGGAGTGACGGCGCGGGTGCCGATGTCCAAAAATTCAATCATGACGGTGGCTTCGGCATTGTAGAGGAAACCACGGGAGCCCGGCTGCACCTCGTAGCCTAAACCGCTCGCCGCGTCGAGCATCGACGGCGGCAGAGGGCTCGACATCTCGAACAGCATGGTGGCGAACTGGTCCGGTAAGTCGGCTGCGGTGGCGGGGAAGGTAGCCGGGTTGCGGGCGCCGCTGGACAAGTGGAGGTTGAACAGCAGCGTGTTCCCGTCCGCCGTGCCAGTGTTCTGCACCCGCTTCGCCGCGTCCCGCGGGTCGCCGTCCGTGCTCTCGCCGTCGGTCACGTTGACGACGATGGGCGGGAAGCTCTGCTCATGGCGGGCGCACCAGTCAACCACGATCTGTTCCGCGGCCTCTACCGCTGCCACCATGGGTGTCCAGCCGTCGGCCACCGAATCGACCCACACCGGGACCGGCATCATCACCTCTACGACGCCCCCCGCGCCGTCCGGCACCTTGCGGGCCACCTGGTCCACTCGCTTCGGGTTGACCGCCAGTTCGCTGATGGGCAGCAGCGGGCGGTGGGGGCTCGACCCGTGCAGAATCGGCTCCACCCCCCGGCCGTAGCCGAGAATGCCGACCTCGAAATAGTCGTAGACTCGGTCGTCGCCTTTACTACACAGCAGCACGGCGTTACCGAGAAGCCGGTTGACTGCCAGTGCCAGCTGCCCAGCCTTGGTGGTGCCGGTATCCGCCCACGGAGCGGACATCGAGGTCGAGTGGTCAATGAGAAGAAGCAGGCAGGCGGGCTGGGTGCGATTTATCTCAGCAGCGTACACGGGTGTCCTCTCTCCAAAGGTAGTTCGCTGGGGAGTCGGGGAGCCTTTGCGACCCGAGCCCCCATGGCGCAATGCCACTTAGTTAAGGCCGTTTTCGATCTTCATTCGAGTCCCTGACCTGCGGTATCATAAGATGATCTTATCTTAAGTTAGCGGTATTGCCCCATGGCGTGCAGGCGAGGCCGTCGAGGCGGGCGACCCGGTGTTCTCCCCCCGCGGCCCAGCGAGGATCGGGGAAAGCTTGGGTGAATCGCCGGGTCCGCCGGTCGAGTTGGCGAACGTCTCCGCGATTGCAGGCCGGACGAACAGCTCGGACGGCTTCGTCTCCGCCTTCAGTTCGGCGGCCGTGCCGGTGTGCTGCTGCTCTCTGGCCCGCCGGTGGTGCCACCGTACCGCCGGAGTAGCCCCACCGCACGGACTTCACGACACCCACCAGTCGAATCCGGTATCCATGGCCAGCGACCGCCTGGCGGGGCACGCCTCTTGGACTGCCCGTGTATATGGATGCGGAGAATCGCGTCCCGTCTCGGCCGGAGACACCAGATGAAGGCATGACCCCCCGTGAGGTAGATGGTGGCGGCGGGCCTGGCAAGGGTAGCACTCGGGTCGAGTCGGGCAAGTCAGGACCCGATACGGGGACGGCCGCGGTGCCTGCGGTGCGCGTCGGTAACTGTTGGCTCAAGAGACTCGCAGACACTCCTGGGAACCTTTTGGAAGCCCATTCTATTAATTTATCGACCTTTGGTTTCCCTGGGTGACGGTGCGCCTCCGTAACTATGCGACCATCGCCTTCTTGACCCGGTCGGATGTAAGAAGTCGCACGGGAGATTTTCAGAAACCCCTATTGAAATAATTTTTCCGATAAAACCCATTTGTTGGCTTTTGACCGAAAATTTGTACGTAGAACCAGGGGATGGCGGCGCCACACTGGAACGGCATGCTCACACATCATAAAGATCTGATCCAGCGTATCCTCACTCGGGCTGTAACAGGGAGCCCGATGCGCCGGTGCTGACCGTGAAGCAGGTGCTCGAGGAGATTGGAGGGTTCTCACCTGCGTGGCCAGTAGCTTCAGGCCTGTTGTCCACGAAAGTGGGAACCCTCCATCTGACGTCAGGGGCCGCTGTGGACCAGAGGTGCCCACAGGTCGGGGCGTTCTGGATACCGGTCGCGTAGACGCAGGGTGACAGCACGCAGCACGGGGGCCGCCTGGTCGGCGACTGGGGTGTCGGCGAAATGCTGGTAGAACGCGCGTGCGGCGTCCGGGGCGATGTCGTCGCGGAGCGGCCACAGGCTGGCTACCACGTGCCGGAAACCGGCGAGCTGGAAGGCGGCGGCCGGGTGTAGCACCTCGTCGGCGTAGCGGGTGCCGTGGTTGGCGGTGGAGCAGGCGGACAGGTAGGCGAGTTCGGCGTCGGTCAGCCGCAGACCGCCGATCTCGGGCAGTGTCAGGATCCGGTCATGCACCCGCAGGCCACTGTCAACCTGCGAGGTCGCGTTGACCACGCCGTGGCAGGCGAAATGCGCCCAGGTTGTCTCCCGCAGCGCGGTCAGGACCTGATCGGCGGTCGCGTCCGCATTGAACAGCGACGGGCCGCCCACCACAGCCGCCTCCTCCTCGGCGCCGGGCAGCCTCTTCATGTCCGGGGTAGCGCTCATGACGACGGACAGGCTCTGGCGCCGTCGGGCCGGCGGACGGTTGCGGGCGGCCTGCAGTGCCCGCAGCGAGGGGATGTAGGAAGAGATCATGATGTCGAGGGCGCCGTCTTGGCCGGGGTGGCCGGCGGCGTGCAGCGGCAGCAGCCCGAGGAGCCCGGTGGGCAGCCACCACACCCGCTGGGGTGTGTCGTGATGTGGCAGGGCGGCGGCGACCGGGGCTGCGATGACGTCCCACAACCAGCCCAGCAGCGCGCGCAGCGTTTTGCCCCGCTTGTATGCCGCGGCCAGGGAGGAGCCACTGTTGAGGGTGGCCAGCAGGGCCGTGACCTGCTTGTTGACGTCGGACGGCCGCAGGTCGGGCAGCGCGACGGCCACGGGGTCGGTGTCGGCCCGTAGGAGGATCGCGTCGCTTCGGTGTGTGTCGGCGTTGATGAGGATCACGCACCCACCCGCGGCGGCGGGGGCCAGCTCCGCCAGTCGCGGCGCCGCGACGAAGTGCGTGAGGCCGGGGAGCGCACGGATGTCGGAGAGGAGCCGATCGTAGTCGGCCCACCATCGGCGACGCTCGCGGGCGGGGAAGTCCGGGGTGTTGAGCCGCTCACACACCCAGCGGAAGCGGGCGGCGAGGCGCGGTGCCCGGTCGTCGAGTTCGTCGAGGTCAACCCGGGTGTTGGCCTGGCTCGCCAGAAGCACCCCGCGGCCGAGTTCGGCGAACTCTACGGCGCCCGCCGGGTCACCGGCCGCGCAGTGGGCGGCCACTCCGGCTCCGACGAGGCCGCCGTGTTCACCGAGCCGGTACTGCTGGTCGGCCCAGCCCGCCTCGCGGGGAGCCACCGACGGCAGGAGGGCGGCGGCCGCGTCCAGCATCGTGAGGGCGAGCGCCGGCTGCCCAGCGGTCTGCGCGAGTCTGCCCATGGCATGGTGGGCCGATACCCGGCCGGCGGGGGCCGCCGCGCACTGGGCGCCGGTCATCCCATCGGCGAGCTCCAGCAGTCGTGGGCGGTCCGGGGCCGGGCCACCGCCGGCGATCCGTTGCAGGTAGGCGACGCACATGCTGGCGGTGAATCGGAATCGGTGCGGATGGTCGACCGGGAGCGCCTCCAGAGCTTGTTCGCACAGGGTGACGGTGCTGTCGAGGTCGGCGGTCGCGCCGGTGAGACGGTAGCGGTCGAGGTGGGCGGCGGCGAGGTCAGCCAGCCGATCCGGGAGGTCCAGGTGGTCGGCGGGGGTGTCGGCAACGGCCCGTTCCCTCAGCTCGATCGCCCGGTCCAGGTCGGCGCCACCCGGTGCGTGGCTGTGCCGGCGCCAGTGCGCGGTGGCCAGCCGGGAGTACCGCTCGGCGCGTGCCACGTCGTCCTCGCGGGTGGCGGCCAGGGCCCGCTCGCCGAGCTCCACCGCCCGGTCTAGATCGGCGAGCTCGCCGCTGATCGCATGACGCTGCTGGTAGGCGTCGCCCAGCAGCGACCACCATCTCGGTGGGGGCGCGCTGTTCGTCGCCGTGACCTGCTCGCCGAGTTCGATCGCACGTGCGAGCTCGGCGGTTACGCCGCTGTGGCGGTAGCGGGTCAGGTGGACGGCCGCGCGTTCCAGAGCCGCGCTGGAGCGGTCCGGATGCCCGGGCGGGATCGCTGCCAGTGCCCAGCTGGCCAGGTCCTCGGCCTGGTCGAGGTCGGTGTCCGCGCCAGCACTGAGATGGCGCCGGTGCAGTGCGGCGGCGAGGCGACCGAGGGCGTGCGCCCGGGCGGGGTCGGTCTCGGGCATCGCCGCGAGGGCCTGCCGGCCGAGGTCGACGGCGCGGTTCAGGTCGTCGAGTGCCCGGCTGCGTTCGTGTCGCCGGAGCAGGGTCGCGGCGGCGGTGGACAGGTAGGTGGCGCGCCGCGGGTCGCGTGGCGACAGCGTGGCTGCGGCCTGCTCGGCGAGGGTGGCCGCCCGCCACAGCTCGGAGCGTTGCCCGGACCGGTCATAGTGGCGCAACAGCGCGCGGCCGAGGGCGGACAGGACGTCGGGGTCCTCCTGCCCGCCGGGCAGCGCGGCCGCGTCCTCCGCCAGGTCCACGGCCCGTTCCAGGTCCGCGGGTGAGTCGGTGTGCTCGTGCCGGTGCAGATAGGCGGTGGCCAGGTCCGCGAGCTGGTCCGCCGAGGGGCCGGTATGCGCTAGGGTCCGCTCGGACAGGTCGATGACGCGACGCAGGTCCGCGGGATCCGCGTGCTGCCGGTACCGGCAGCGGTAGGCCCGGGCGAGAGCGGTCCACACCTGGACGGCCACCTCCGGCGCCTCGCCGTCCCGGTCCGCGAGCCTCAGAGCCCGTTCTGCGATGCCAACGGCCCGGTCAAGGTCGGTGGTCGTGCCGTCGCGTTCGTGCCGGCGGCGGTAGGCAGCGGACAGCGCCGAGAGCCGGCTGGTCCGACCGGGCCCCCGCCCCTGCCGCGCGGTCGCGGCAGGGGCCAGGAGCAGGATGGCCGCGTCGAGCAGGGCGGGATCCTCGCTGCCGGCCGAGGCGTCGAGCAGCTGCACGCCCAGCGCGACCTGGACATCGGGGTCTGTGAACCGCCCGACCACGGGCACGAGCTCGGACGGAACGGCCTCGTGATCGTCGGAGATCGGTTCCAGACACAGCACGCACCGGGCCAGCTCGGGGAGGCCGGCGCCTGCGGGCAGTACCTGGTAACGGCGGTGGTGCAACCGGCCCAGGACGGCACTGGCGATGGAGAACGCCGCGTCCAGCGCGGGGGACGAGGTGGTGAGGTCGACGGCGTGGAGCAGCCGCCACAAGGCGGCAGCGTCCCGGTCTGCGTCGGCGTCGAGAATCTCCGCGACCTGCCTCGTCCGGTCGTACTGCTCGATCCGGTCGCGGATCCGCCAGGTCAGGTCGTCAAGCGGCACCGCTACCGGCTTCCTTGTCCGTGTGGTCGTGGACCGTCACCAACGTGGGTCCACCTGCAGGAGCCGGGCCGGTCCCCCGCCGCCCCGCCCGGTCGCCAGCAGCAGTCCGCCGTCGGGAAGCGCGACGAGGCTGACCACCGGCGGGTAGCTGGCGGTGGGGTCGTCGAACCGGGCGAGTACGGCACCGGACTCGACATCCCAGACCAGTGTCTCCCGGCCCCGGGCCGCGGCGACGACCACGCGCAGGTCGGGCAGCACCGCCAGGGCGACGTCCCTCCCGTGCCCGTCGCCGGGCGCGGGCAGGGTGCGCAGGACCTCGCCGGTGTGACCGTCCCAGATCCGAACGGTCGACCCGGCGATCGCCGCCACCCGGAACGAACGGTCTGCCAGGGTCGCCACCGCCACTGCGGGCGTACTCGACATCGAGCCGGCGCAGTCCAGGACGAACGCGTGTGGCCTCGTCCGATCCCCGTTTCGCGCGTACCGCTCGGAGCTGTTCCAGACGTGGATGCGGGCGGCGTCGATGTCCCCGACGCCGGCCGCCACGCAGACGCTGCTGTCGGAGAGCACCGCGGCCGCCACCGAGCACACCGAGGCGACACGGGGGCTGCCGACCTCGAACGCCCCGACGGAGCGCTGAGTCTCCACGTCCCACAGGCGTACCCGCGCGTCATCACCACCGGTGATCAGCCACGGAACGTCCTCGGGCGGGCAGGCCCAGGCGACGGTGTTCACGGGGGCCTGATGCCAGTCGATCTCCATCAGGGCTGCTCCGTCCTGGGCGGACCACACGCGGGCAAGATGATCCTTACCGCCGGTGGCCAGGACGACCCGTCCGTCGGACAGGGCGGTCAACGCGACCGCCAGTACCCATTCGCTGTGCCCGGAGACCGTGCAGAGCTTCGCGCCGTCACCGGTGCTCCACACGTGGGCGCCGCTGTCGTGCGCCGAGGCAAGCAGCCGGCGTCCGTCGGCAAGCGCGATCAGCGCGAGCGATCGGGGCCGCAGCTCCGTGTCGTCCCGCAACCAGGCCGCGGGGGTGACGTCGCAGACCTGTGCCTCCACCGGATCCCAGTCCCGCGGCTGCGTCGTCATGGCGCTCACCGGGCCCGGCCGGCGTGGGGGCGGCGTCTGAGGCCAGGACACCCGCGGAGGAACGCCGTGGATGTCGATGTAATCGTGCTTGTCGTCCGTCGCCATGACGACCCGGCCGGAGGGGTACACATACAGGCCGGCCGGCGGCCTGGACCGGCGGTCCACCCTGACGTCAACGACATCGCTGGAACGGTAGGGCAGCTCGTCGTCGGCGTTCGCACGGACGGACTTCTCGTACGCGGCTTCGGCCCGCCCGCGGTCGGGATAGTCGGCGACGTGCCAGTCCACGCCCTCCTCACAGGCGGTGTGGACAGCGAAACGTTCGGCACCCGCCAGCGGATCACGATATTTGATCAGCTCAATACTTCCGTTGAGAAGTGCATGGGTTTTGGTGACCCGCAGCCTTTCCCCTGTGCTGAATGCCGTGAGGAAGCGGTTCCATGTCGACACCGGATCGTCCCCCCACCGATTATACAGATCGTCGTTCTGAATCGTGTCGTAAAGCACTCGGGAACCGTCGGGCGGGAAAGATGCGAGGAATGGCCCCGGGTCGGTGGGGACCTGCTCCCATCGGCCTGTGTGCCGGCCCATCAGGCTGCGGACGGCCAGCCAGGCCGCGGCCTTGTCCTCGAACCGCCGCATCCCGAAACCGTTGTGCCACACGTACCAGCCGTCGGGCAAGGTACCGACCTGGATGCAGGCACCCCCGGCCCGCGGGGCGGAGTCCCGCAGCGCCCATTGCATGACGGCCCGGCGTTCGTTTGTCTCCAGTGTGCCCTCCACCAGGTTCACCGTCCTTGCTCCCCGCCCGGATCCTAGCCGTGGCAGGAAACTGCCATTCACCCCGCCGGAACCAGCTCCCAGCGGCCGACCTGCCGTTCCCAGCAAGCCCGGCGCCGCATTCGTAAGGGTGTGACGGGTGGCATCCCGGCCCACCCGGATAGTGTCGTCCGCCGTGACGGAACAACGTGCCGACCCTTCTGAACGACATATGCTGAGTGCCTTGTGCGACGAGTTGCCGGTCCTCCGCGAGCTGTGTGCCGTGGACTCCACGGACAAACAACTACTGCTGGCCAGGATCGAGACCGAGGCCCGCGCACGTAGGCCGGTCGCGGCGCTGCTCGGTGAGCTTCTCGGCGCCGACACGACCGACCCCGCACGAGGCGTGGGCACCAGCTTGCCCGGCGCCGGCCCCGGCCGGGCCGACGAGGAGATCTTCGGCTGCCCCGACAGCGCGTGCGACCGGATCGCCGACGCCCTCCCGGCGGGCCCGATCCCACGCTGCCTGCTCACCGGGCTGCCGATGAGCAGGCGCTGACCGGGTGAACGGCTTCTTCGACGAACTGGCGAAGAAGCTTGCCGAACGATGGCTCGCCATGCTCGCCCTGCCCGGCCTGCTGTTCGTCGCGTCCGCCTGGATCGGCGGGCAGCTCGGCTGGGCACACGCGGTCGACGTACGCCTGCTGGCCGACGAGGCCACCCTGCAGGGCAGCGTGCTGGGCGCGCAGGCCGGCCCGGCGCAGGCGCTCACTGTGATCGGCCTGCTACTCGCCTCGTGCGGAGTTGGACTGGTCGTGCAGGCCCTCACCGGGCCGGTCCGCGACTGCTGGCTCGGCCAGTGGCCACTCGGCCTGCGGCGGGCGCAGCGGTGGTGCACCGACGCGCGGTCGCGCCGCTGGCACCGGCTGGTCGCCGCCCGCCGGGAGCTACAGGCCCGGTACCCGCCGGCAACCCGGACACCGCCCCAGCAGGCCGAGATCGACCTCGCCGCGGAGCGGGTCACCCGGCTGTCCCCGGCCCCGCCGGCCAGGCCGACCTGGATGGGCGACCGCATCGCGGCCGTCGAGCAGATCGGGGTGAACCGCTACGGCCTGGACCTCCGCTTCGGCTGGACGCGCCTGTGGCTGGTGCTACCCGACAGCCTGCGCGCCGACCTGGCTGCGGCCAATGGGCAGTTCGCCACCACCGTGATCACCACGGCCTGGGCACTGCCCTACCTCGTGCTAAGCGTGCTGTGGTGGCCCGGACTGCTGATCTCGCTCGCCGTGGGCCTGACCGGCTGGGCCCGGGGCCGTACCGCGATCGCCGAGCTGACCGAGCTGACCGAGGCAACCCTGGACCTGCACGGCCGGACCCTGGCCATCGCCCTCGGCGTCGCCGCACCCCACAGCACCGGCCCCCTGGACCCGGCCGAGGGTGAACGGATCACCCGGTTGACACGGAAGGGTCGGTGACCCCGCGATCACCCACCGGCCGGCTGGTAGGGCATCCGAGTAGGCAGCGTCGGCGGCGCGACCAGAGCGTCGCCCGGCCAGTACGGCCCGCCCTCCACGAACTCACGAATCGACCTCTCGAGCTGGGCAATCTCCCGCTGGCGATCACGCGGCCCCAGTTTCGTCCTCTCGCCGAACGGATCAACCACGGTGACCTCGGTGTTGGGACCGTTGGTCAGCAATGCTTCAGCCGGTGACTTCAGGCCCAACGGCGTCGCATCGCAGCCACCCGCCTGGGTGAGCGCGACAAGCGCTTCGATCACCGACTGCCACTGCGCGACCTGCGGCCACAGCGCCCCGCCGGCTAGCTCGTAGGTCAGCGTCGACAGCGGCACCACGCACCCATGGGTACGGCCGGGGAACTCGGTCAGGCAGCGGTAGATCCGCCCGCCGTCCGGTTGCGGAAGATCGGGGTGCAACAGCGTCCGCGCGTGCACGACGGTCGCGTTGATGGGAACCGGATGCTGCGGCGACCGGTACGGCTCATGCACCGCGAGGAGATATACATCTGCGACAGTCATCTTCTCATCACCTTCCACCGCCATGACCTCAGGTAATCTGACTGGTGCGCTTGGCGCAGGGTACAGATTATCGACCACGCCTCGCTCCTCCGTATCCGGCGCAATATTTGCGACAGCGTTGTCAAAGTGGGGAGTTTTTCGGCCGGGTAGGAGACTGGCGCGGTAGCGCTCTGGCTATAGGCGTCCGGTCAGTGGTTTGTTTAGCAGGGGTCACAGCTCAAACATCCAGGCCAGAGCATTGATCATCGCTGTCCGATTTATCGGAATTCGTACTATATATGGCCATTAGTTTTCGGGATAATCATCATTTCTGACGTTCCGATCCAGATGACCATGCCGCTGATCCGGGGGTTCGTCGGCGACCCCCTGCTAGAAAGCTACGGCGGTATCAAGCGGTGGAGGCGACACCCGACGCCCGCCTCGTGCTGGGACCCTCAGCAGGGGGTTCGCA
>NZ_CAKJTM010000007.1:0-35585 GCF_917627345.1 Protofrankia sp. CiP3
TCCCTCCATTCGGCATGCGCGGCAAGCCTGTTCTCCACCGACGCCAAGGCATCCGCCAACGCCTCCGAAGACCGGACCGGGCCAGGACCATCCATCTCACTCACCTCCGGAATACACGATCACTACATGGGCATGGCCACCACCCGGTCCACACCCGGACGGCAGCCACACCACACATTTTTCACACACAGAAAACGCTAAAAACACATCCAAAAAAACTACTGACAACTAACCCGACAACGACGTACCGAACAGTGAAACGCCACCTCGGCAAAGGGCTCACCCCCAGCTCCCCACACACCCGTCAGCCTGGACGACCCAAAACCGCGGTATGCACATCCGGATCAGCGCCCCACACCTCCTCATCCTCCTGTAGCCAGGTAGTCCGCTCCCGCTCGTTCCCCTGCCCACCAGCACCCATACCCCCCATACCACCCATCGGCGCCATCGGCATACCCCCATAAGGAGCACCCCGACCAGCGACGGCAGCCTCCTCCGCCGCAGCGGCCGCACCCAGCGCCCCACCCCGGGCACCACCAGGTTCACCCGCGATACCACCTCTGGCCGACCCACCGCCACTGATAGCCTGCATATTAGGATCAAGACGGAGCGGAGACAGCGGCCCACCACCGATACCCCCCACCCCCGACCCGAGACCGGGGGACAACAAACCGGGAGCAAGAAACCCCGGAACGGAACCACGCCCACCAGCCCCCCCGCCCGCGTTAGTCAACCCAGCATCGAACGCCGGCGGACTAATCTTGTCCAGACCCGGGTTCTTCAACCCATTATCATTAGCGAACTGGAGCTGGGTCGGATTACCAATCTTGTTCGTAAGCGGATTAGGAGAACCAGGCAAACCAGACGGATTAAGTAAACCGGGCGCAGCGAGTGGATTAAGTGGATTGAACAAACCAGGTGAACCAGGAGCATTGAGCAAACCGGACGGATTAAGTGGGTTAAGTGGATCGCCACCCGGCCGACCCGGGGGATTCACGGCATTCGGGATGCCACCCGCCGGTGGCGCCAAAAGATTGTTACCAGCCGGCAGCGTAGGGTTCGCCGGGTTGAACTGTGGGTTGTCAGCATTCGGCGGATTATTGAGCGGCGGTGGGTCCTGCTTGGGTGGTGGGTCCTGCTTGGGTGGTGGGTCCTGCTTGGGTGGTGGGTCCTGCTTGGGTGGTGGGTCCTTCTTCGGCGGTGGGTCGACCTTTGGCGGTGGGTCGACCTTTGGCGGTGGGGTACTCGTGGGATAGTTCCCGGCAGCCGGCTTCGGCAGCTGATTAATCTGGCCCTTGTAATCACCAGCAAGACTGTTGATCTCAATCCGCATCCGCCGTTCCATCTCCTTGACCTTCTCCGGAAACTTCGAGACGGTCACGATGGTATGGCCGTTCACAACCTCCCACGGCGGTTTCTCGTTCAGGATCGGATCCCGCGGCGCCCGGCCTCCCCCGGTCCGGGTAGTACCGTTGAATATGGCAACGGCCGCGTTGTACTTATCCGTCCACTCCTTGATGATCTGGTTCGCGATATCCGCGTCGATCTGGTTGATATTATTGATCGCGGTGGTAAGCGACATGCCCGAGTTCGTCAGCACCTCGTTGTACTTCGGTATCCCACCCAACGGCGCCAGATCCCCATCCAACGTACCGATGAACTTGTGCATCATCGTCTGGAAGGACGTCGCGCCCTCCCCGGTCCACGGCGCGTCCTGCCCATCAACCAGACTCACCGTCTGCTTCTGCAACAGGTCCCGAATAGGCTGCAACGCAAGCCTCGTGGTCTCGAACGCGCTCCCAGCGTCGGTCAGGCTCTGTGGGTTGCTCACCGAGTACAACAGGTCCGGGTTCTTCGCCGCGTTCGTGCCGTAAGCACCAACGATCGCGTTCTTGATCTGCTTCCAGGTCCAGGTATTGTAGTTCGCGTTATTACCGGGATCACCATCGGCGTTCGGATCGTAGTCACCCATCGCCGTCAGCCACCCACAGCCGGGCCGATTTTCGGAGTGACCACACTCACCATGTCATTGATATCCGTAGCAGTGATCTTATTGATGTCATCGACGTTGGCATAGTTGTCCGCGATCGTGGTCAGCCGCTCGGCCAGCGTGGTCAACGCCGTGTCCAACCCATTCAACGCGGTGACGTAGGCCTTCGCCCGGGCATCAGCCCCGATAGCGACGGTGTTCTCCATGGCTGTCCCGTCCGGGAACCTACCAGCCTTGACCGCCACCTTGTTCAGCTGGTCCTTCGCCGGCGTGAGAGCCGGGGTAAGATTCTTCACGTCCTTCGCCAGCTGACGCAGGACCTCCGGCGTCACCACGATCTTGTGCTTCTTGTCTGCCATTGTTCCTTCCGGTTCCTCGGACCAGCCAGGACACGCCGATACCCCGCCGCGCGGGCATCGGCGTCACCCCAGCCAGATACGCCCGGTCAGGTCGAGGTCAGCATCAACGCCGGCCTGACCGGTAGCGGGCACGGACGTCCGGCCTACTGCGCCCACATATTCCGGACACGGTTATCAGTGGTCTGATAATTCATCATAATGTTACCGAAACCGGTGCAGGCGCCATCAAGCTGGGTCCGCATGTTCTGCGCCCCGTTGTTCCAGCCCGTCTGGGACTTCTGCCAGACCTGCTGCGCCTCAGCGGTCCAGTTATCCACGTCCAGGCTGGTCTTCAGGGAACCGTTGAGATCGGCCACCAGCCGTTCGATCGCGCCAGTGATGTTCCGCATGTCATCAACGATCGTTCCGCCACCAACAAAATCAATCGAGTAGCGCATCGCGTGTTCTCCTTTGTTCCGCTGTTCCACCCACACCGGGTCCCCGACCGGCACAGGGATGTCGACAGGCCCTAGTGCTTAGGGGGAATACCCGGGGTCACCGGTGTCACCGGCGTGCCCGGAAAAGATTGATCACCCGGCAGGCCCGCCAGGTCGGTACTGATCCTGGTGACCATCTGCTGGTTCGCGTCCTCGTTGGCCTGGTACTCCTTCGTACCTTTCTCGAGCGTGTCCTTCATGTGCCCGAGCGCTGTCACTACCTTGCCGAAATTCGTCAGCCAGGTATGCATGGCACCGCTGTAAGGAGTAGCCGCCTGGCCGGTCCAGACGTTCGGCAGACCCCCAATCGTCGTACTTATCTTCTGGTAGGCGTCGTTCGACTCCGTGAATGCCGTCTCGAAGGCCACCTTCGCCCTCGCCATCGCTTCGAAATCAACGATCTGGTTGTTCGCCACTGGGTCTCACCACCTGCTCCGTGTCGGGTTGGGCCGTCAGCTCCAGTCACGGCCCGACCACGCCCATGGGTTCATCCGCGTTTTGTGTGGTGTTCGCCCCGGGGCTATATCGGCACGCTAGACCTGGTTGTGGCCGGGGCGAGCAACAGCTCGACCTGCGTTAATCACTCAAGGTAATGATCAACATATGGACCGCGCAGCCTGAGAAACCACGATCGAAGCCTGGATTCAGACCCGCCTGGACGCTGTCGACGCCGCCGCGCATCGGCCGACACAGCACCGCCGGGTACGGTGGGGTACCCGCGGTAGGTGGTAAGGCGATGCGCGCCACGGCGCCCATCCCGCGCATCTCCTCGACGTTCTCGACCACGATCGCGACGTGTTCCTGACACAGATCGACGTCAACGAAAAGATCAACTAAATCCTCTTGTTCTCCACGGCTCTCGAGCAGATCCCCGACCTGACCAACATTCTGATCACCAACACGCCGTCACCCGCGGTGCAGGCGAACGCGCCGCAGTGACGGATGTACAGGTCGGCGAGTTGAGCCAGCGGGATACTGACCCGCGAAGCAGTCACCCGGAGCGTCATCGACGGATATTCGATGATCTGCCGTGCCGCGGGCGCCGCCTTCCCTCAACCGGCACCGCCGTCGAGACGAACACCAGTCGGTGGTCCTCGTGTAGGCCACGCCTCGCTGTCCTCCCGGCCCGTCAGTGGGCGGATGCGGTCGTATCCTTCTTCCGCGATCTACAGACATCGGAGTGAGGAGCCGGGGTGGCCTTGCTGGACGGGGCGGCACATGGGGACGACGATGTTCGCAGACTGCGCTCCGCGCTCGCCGCGGCCTTCTCCGACCAGACCGCCGCGCGCCACCTTCTTCTGGAGATCGGCATCCCGGCCGACCGGCATCTCGCCTGGGCCGGACTCGACGCGACGCTGTGGTGGGCGGAGACGTTCCGCTCGTTCGAGAACGGAATCGCCGTCGACCCCTACCGCCGGATCGCGCGGGCCGCGCTCGGGAGGTTTCCGGGCAACCCGGTGTTTCAGCGATTTGCCGACCTGCCTGTGATTGATCCTTCCCGGGTGCCGCCGGTGCCGTGTGATGACAACGCCCATGACAGCCCTGGCGAATCCGCGGGCACAGACACGGTACGGGGGCCTGGCACACCCGTGCCGACATCTGTTGTTGAGTCACGTGCCCTGGCCACGACCGGCCCGGACAAGCCGCCTGAGCCGGACGGATCGAATGCCACGGCCGCTCCAGCCATGCTGCCCACACCAACGGAAAAGGCTCAACCAGAGCGTACTTGGGTCTGCCATGCTCGGGCACGAACGATCGGACTGGCAAGCGGCCTGATCGCCATAACAATAACCATTGCGGCGACAGTTATCCTTGTACTCGCCTCCGGTGGGGACGACGTTCGGACGGGTCCGGACCGCAGGGTAACCGCGGCACCGCCAGCTGTGCCGTTCGGCGGATTCGACACGGCCCGGCCGATGCTGCTGAAGGGGCAGACCAGCAATGTGACCAGCGTGGCCGTCAACGGTGCTGGAACGGTGGCCGCGACCGGTGGCGAGAACGGAAAAATTATTCTCTATGACGCATTCTCCGGAAAAAGCACAACGACCCTGGCCGGGGTTCATTCCGGTCGTGTCGACGCTCTCGCGTTCAGCCCGGACGGAACCATTCTTGCCAGCGGTGGAATGGACCGGGCCGTCGTCCTGTGGGATCTCACGGGACATGCGCCGCCGAGGCGACTGACAGGGCACAGCGATAACATCCGCTCGCTGTCGTTCTCGCCGGATGGTGCCACTCTGGTCAGCGCGAGCCAGGATCACACCGCCCGGGTCTGGAATATCGCCACGGGTGAGGCTGGGATGGTACAAGCGGACGGCGAACTCTGGAGTACGGAGGTGGATCCGACCGGACGCTGGTTCGTCACTGTCGCCGAACCAGCCAGGCCGGGCACACCGGATTCGCAGGGAAAAATAGTCCTCTGGGATATCAACCGCCTACAGCCGGTGGGAGAACCCGCGTATGCACCGGGATCGGTCTTCACGGCCGCCTTCAACCCGAACGGGACGATGCTCGCGACCGGCCAGGACAACGGCGGTCCGATTGTGCTGTGGCATGTCGACCAGACCGGCGTGCATTTCGCCTCGGACCTGAACGGTCATGGCGGCGGGGTGCTGTGTCTCGACTTCACTCCGGACGGCCGGACGCTGGTGTCCGGCGCCTACGACAACACAGTGCTACTGCAGTGGGATGTGACCAGCGGCAACGTCGAAACCAAATCCCTGACTGAACCGCCGGGCACCGCGGCGGACGGGTCGCATGTACGCGAGCTGCATATCAGCGCGAACGGTGCTGTCCTGGTCTACGCTGGCGACCGAATGGATGCTTGGTTGTGGCGCCGTGCCGACTGACTATCGCTTTTGCGACGACCGCGCTTGTCGTTCAGCCTGCCTGGTCTGTCAATATGGCCCCGGTCGATCATGAGTGCGGCTCACCACACCTAACCGGTCCGTCACCGCGGGTCAACCCGCCCGGAGACTGGGCCGCCTGGACCGTCGTACGCGCCGGTCCAGGCGGCCCGGCGATTCAGGGCTTCACCACGCTCCAGCGTTCGGCCGGGATGTCCTGGCACTCGTAAAGCGAGGCGTAACCACTCTGGCCGTCGGGAGACAGCAGACACAGGTGGTTCGCCTCGTTACGGAAGCGGATGGTCCCGTCTGGGTAGCTCTCGGCCAGCCAACGCTGGCCAGCCCCGTCGACGCCGCGGGGGGCGTCGCACACCTGGAGCACGGCAGCCGTTGTCTTGGTGGCGTGCTCGTCCCGGCTGCCCAGGCACCAAAGGTCACCGTCCAGGCTCTTGATTCGGACCAGGTTGTCGTCCAGGCTAATCCGCTGGATGTTCCAGCCGAAATCTTGCTTCTCCCACAACCACCAATAGATCCACCAGCTGGCGGGCGGCTTGGATGCGGTATAGACCTCGGTGTTGGCGACCTTGCCGATCCGCCGCAGCCGGCCATTGAACGCGGATTCGAGTCGCACGTTCGCGTCAGTCGTCTGCCAGTTTGTAGGGAGGGAGGAAGGGCTGTCCCACCACCGCTGGGCAGCGTCCTGGGTGCACGGCGCCGCGGTCACCGAGTCGCCGGCCGGGGTCAGGCAGAGCCCGGGGAAGGCCACGCTCTGCCAGCGTTGTGGTCCGCCGTTGTCGTCGTTCGGCACCGGGTCGTCCTCAAGATGGCTGATCGTCCACTGCGAGCGCGGGTCATCGCACGTGTCGGCGATGACCCGGGAAGACACGTCCCGGCGGGCGTCCGGCGCGACCGCGACGCAGTCTCCGGTACCGACGTTGCGCAGGTAGTGGGTGAGCGAGTCGGTGGTGTACATCCGGTAGGTCTGGTTGTTGTCGTAGCGGGCGTCCCCGATCGCGATCGAACGGTCCGGGTTCTCCTGCAGCAGACGGCCGCTCGGTGTGGCCAGCACGGTGCCGTAGACGCGGGCCGGGGCTGGCGGCTGGGCCGGCGGCGGTGTCCGGGCAAAGTCCACGGGCACGTGGTCGGATCCAGCGCCCCTCGGAATGGTCGCGGTGAACGCTGGCAGGCCGTGCGTTATCGCGTAGTCCAGCTCACTCGGATTGTTGCCGTTGATGAACGTCGGCTGGCCCGTGCGGACCAGGGTCTCGTCAGCGCGCAGATGCAGCGACTGGTTGCGGGCCTCGTCGTCGGAACGGTTGAGGATGTTCAGGTTGAAGTCGCCGACCAGGACCCAGTTGCGGCCGTCGGTGGCCGCGAAGTTCCGAACCTGGTTGAGCAGCCCGGGCACGTCCTCGCCGCGGGCGTGCGTGTTCCAGTACCAGGTGTTCCCGAACCGCAGACCGAGCAGCGGGCGCGCCCGGTAACGGTTGTTCGGGGCGTTCGGGTTCGGGTCGTAGGCCGGGTTCTCGAGCACGCGGACCTCATCGGCCTGGGAATCGGTGACCATCGCCACGTTCATCTGGCCGCCGTCCCACGTGTCCAGGCCCGTGTCACCGACCCGGCGGGGGTCCGTCTGCAGGAAGTACACGTAACGGTTGCTGCCGCTCGGGCCAGCTGGCCAGGTCACCTGCGTGACCGAACCGGGGAAGGGGCTGGGGCGGGACGGATTGAGCCGGATCTGCCGGAAGTTGCTCCGGTTCATGCTCGCCGGCATCGGCGGCCCGCTGCCGACCTCCTGCAGCGCCACCACCGCGTTGTACGCGGTCAGCCGCTGGATCTCCGACCGCCAGGTCAATCCGTTGTCGGAGCCGTGCATGTTGTACGTGGCGAACGACGACGTGCCGTCGTTGTTCACGGCCTGCGCCGCCGAGGTGCTCAGCGTCAATGTCGTGGCCAGGACCACCGGCCCGGCCAGGAAGGCGACCACGGCGGCGATCCAGCGCCGTCGACGGTCCCGCCTCCTCGGATTGTTGTACCTCGGCTCGGGCAACCGCCGTGGTGCGGCGGTACGTCGTCGCGTCACGGCGGTGATCGCGTCGATTAATGGCATGAAGGGTCCTTCCGGTCAATAATCGCGGCGGCACCTGCCGGCGGCACTGCTCGTACCGGCTGGCCGGCGTCTCGAAACACGTGGGAACCTCCTGCGTTCGAGTGGACGCTCCTCTCATCGGCGCCGTGGAGGAGCGCGTAGCGATCGTCCGATCGTGCGGTTGTCCAGCCGTCGATGGCCTTCCCCCGTACCGGGCCCTGGTCCGCCACGGGGCATCGAAGGCTGCGAAGCTCGACGTAGCGACTATAGAAAAATCGCCGCTGCCGGGTATCTCGGAAGCCTGTCGGAAAACTGTCACGTATATACATGAAGAAATCATGGCGACTGGTAGTCGTTACACGACTCGATGCCCGTCGAAAGGGTATTCGCGCTGGTCAGCGCTATGCCGCCGACGGGCTCACCAAGGGTCTTGTTGCCGATGCCCGGCCCGCTCGGATGATGGGGCCAGCCCACGGCCCGCGACATCCAACGTTACTTCGCCGCGGGATGGACGCTGATAATCTTGTTGCCGAATCCGGCAGGCACATGACGCACCTTCAGTTGATCAGTTGAGCAACCGCTGTTTAATACAGATCGTTTTTGGGGGAAACATGCCACCGGGTTGATCGGAATGCCCGGCTATGGACCCACCCGGCGTGGCCCGCAAGCATGCCCACGACTCGTCATCTACAGCAAGATCTCTAAACCAGGTGAATGTTTACGACAAGATGACCTTCAGTTGCGGAAGCATGGAGCGTGAGCTAACCCGCGAGGAGCTGTTTGAGTCACTCTGGGACCGGATTGTCGTGGAGCTTGAGCGAAAGCCATTCTGAGCGGGCGTGTTGCACTCCATTGGCGGTCGCTTTAGTTGTGTGTTTATCGTGTCGAGTCTTGTTTATGATGTGAATGGATTTGCTAGGTAGTATGTGAGCCAGTTTATAGACGTGGCTCAGGTCTGCGCGAACCATCAGTGATATTGCGCGCTGCGACGGCAGGAATCTTGTCGTCGGTCGCTTTTACGGAGTACTCCCAGCCGCCGGCAAAGGGCTAGCCGACTGCCGCAGAGGCGTGTCCTGCGAATCAGAGAAGATCTCAAACCCGTCCTCTACCACCGCAACATGCCTCCGCAAATCCTCCGGGTGGATATCGCTCAGGTACTGGGCCGGAATGCCCGCTGCCTGTATGCCCGGCAGTTCAACACCCTTCCCGTTAATCTCGTAGATTTCCACTCCCAGGAGCGGCTCTGCGCTGTTGTAGGGTGTACTGCCAAGTACAGCCGAACCGGTGACGCCGTTGCGGTCTACGAACGTGACCTGGATGATCCAGTTAGGGTAGTCCCCATACCGGCCGTCGTTCGGCATACTAATCCAAATTTGGCGGTCGCCAAAATGCTAGCTCTATTTATGCATGTCGCGATCTTGGTGGCAAGCATGAGCGTTCTGCATTATTCGATAGCGTTGCCACCGGCAGGTCGGCGTGTTGAGTAGTGGGCAGGCATGGTCAACCCGACCGTCTGCTTGACACGTGGCTGGCAGTGATATCCGTACCGCACACCTGAATCTGCTCTGTCGGCTGTGGCGGTTGCGGTTCGGAATCGGGCCGTATCGCACTACAATGAATGCATACCGGTCTCGCGAGAAACCACTCTCGCCCCTCGGACCCATGGAGATAATCGTCATGACCTCACCCCGCCACCAGCTCACCACCGACGTTCACCTCGTCTTGCTGAAAGGCAATGACGTTCTCTTCGGCTGCCGCCAGAACACTGGCTACGAGGACGGTGCTTATCACCTGCCCTCCGGCCACCTCGAAGCCGGGGAGTCGGTAGTCGCTGCCCTGATTCGCGAGGCCAAGGAAGAAATCGGCGTCACGATTCAACCCGAAGCCGTCGAGTTCGCACACGTCATGCACAACTCGTCCAGCGGTGGCCGCGCCGCCTTCTTCTTCACGGTGCACGGCTGGGAGGGCGAGCCGGAGAATCACGAACCCGACAAGTGCAGCGAACTCCGCTGGTTCCCGCTCGACGAGCTGCCCGCCCACATGATCGCCTACTGCCGTACAGCCCTGGAGCACATCGCCGCCGGCCAGCCCTTCTCGGTCTACGGCTGGTAGCAGTGTCCGGGTGCCACTCTGGCCCGGTGGTCTGCTTCAGCTACCTGGCCGCCGCGTCCCTGTGGAACGTCGAGCGTTTTCCGCCTGCCAACCATGGGGCCGAGGTCCAGCGGGCCGAGGCCTCGATTGCGGCTGACGGCCCGATGGTCGCGGCTGTCTTGGCCGCCCTCGACGTCCCGGCCCTCGTGATCAGCAACAACTTCGGTGACGACGCCCAAGGCGACCAGGTACGGGCGTGGCTCCACCGGCGTCGGGTGGCGGCAACGGCCGAGGTGGTACCCGGCATGGCCACGCCGCAGATTGTGATCGTGGCTGACGAGCAGGGCACTCGCACCTGGTTCCCGTACCTGCCCGGGGTGGCCGAGGCCCTGGCCACCGCGGATCTATCGTCGCTGGCCAGGGCCTCGTTCGCCTACATCGACTGTTACCAGCTCATCGAGACCGCAGCCGTCCGCGCGGTGCATGCCGCGCGGACGGCTGGTGTGCCGATGCTGCTCAACCTGGGCGGCTCGGCGCTCTCGTCGGCGGTGACCGCCGCAATCCGCGGTTGTCCGGACATCCTGATCCAAACCAACGTTGATGACGTCGAGCACGAGGCCGCCCCGGCGATGGCGGCGTCCCTGCTGCACGCGACGGGCGCCCGGCGGGTGGTGGTCACGGCCGGGGCGTCCGGTGCCGTGGCGGTCGAAGATGAGCGGCGGCTGCGGGTTCCGGCATTCAAGGTGCAGGTGCGGCACACCCACTGCGCCGGTGCCGCGTTCTCTGCCGGCCTGCTGTATGGGCTGGTTCGGGGCTGGCCAATGCGGAACGCCTTGGAGGTGGCCGCTGCCAGCGGCGCCCTGCGCTGCGAGCGGGCTCACGATGAAGCGTTGCCGACGCTTGCCGAGTTGACGGCCGTTGTCGAGTCGCGCGGACATCATCCGGCCGTGGTCGCCAGTTAGAAGAGGTCCCAGTCCCGGAGCATTCCGGTCAGCTCGTCGAGCCGCCCGCGTGTCATTCGCTTGCGGGCGGCTTCGGCGGCCGACTCCTGGACGGCCCCGAACTGCCACCAGCGCTCGCCGGTTGTGCGGTCCATGACCAGGAAGCGATCCTTCACTGCCGGGCCGCGGATGACCAGCGACACCGTGTACGGCTCGGCCACCACGGCATGCACCATCGAGTGGTGCAGGGCGTAGGCGTAGCCAGCCTGCTCCTGCCGGACCTGCAGCGCGGCCAGGCTGCCCGGCTCGGGCTCGGTGTCTACGTCGACGTCGCCGAACAGGTAATGCCGGTACTCGCCGCGCAGGATCAGGCTGGCATACGACCAGCGGTGGTTGTGCGGCCGGTCGAAGTAGCCGGGCAGGAAGACATGCAGCCGCACCCGGATGCCGGCGGCGTCCTGATACAGCACGATCTTGTCCAGGATGTCGTAGTGCTCGGCGAGTGCCAGCAGTTCCGGCCGTGCCGGCAGGCTGAGCAGGGCGCCCCGTACGACGTCCGGGTCGTCGGCGAGCTGCGTGAGTGCCTTCCGGGTGGCGTGCTCCACGGCGTCGATGTCGTTCCAGTCCAGCGCGTGCAGCGGCTCGATGATGTGATCCATCTGGATCTTCCTTCCTAGTCTTCGGGCTTGGCGCTGGACTTCCACAGCCGGCAAACCGGCACGATGTCGGGCTCGATAGCACACGACGAGCCGCCCATAACGATCTGTTCTGCCGGGCAGCCGCCCTGGCAGGACGCGACCTTGCAGCCGCCGCAGGCGCTCGTGACCAGCGGACGGGTGAACAGGTCGAACTCGTTGTCACTGCGGTTGAGCACCACCTGGCCGTCCTGCATCCGGGCGAAGTACAGATCGGTGTCGAACAGGTAGGAGCAGACGTAGCATCTGCCGTCGGGAAAGATCGAGATTCTGTCCAGCGTCCGCCCGATGCAGCCCTGGTAGCCCTCGGCGGCGTAGCGGGCCATCTGGTCGCGGCGGGCGTAGGTCGGCTGGTACCAGACCCGCGTCTGGTAGCCGGGCGCGGTCTCGTTGAGCACGTCGCAAAACGTCACCCACTCCCGAGGGCTCATCGCCATGTCGGCGTTGCCGTGCCCGACGCCGATGGTCGAGAAGACGTGGAACTTCACCAGGGACACGCCGAGCTCATCGGCGAGGTCCAGCAGCTTGAGCGCGTCGCCCCGGTTGGCCTGGTTGACGGTGCAGATGATCCGGGTGTCGAAGCCGCAGGCGGTCAGCTCGGCCGTCGTCTCCAGCGCGGTGTCGAACGTGCCGGCGCCGCGCACCCGGTCGTGGGAGCCAGCGCTGCCGCCGTCGAGGCTGACTTGGACGTAGGCGAAGTCCTCCGGCTCCAGCTGCCGGAACTTGCGCGCCGCCGGCAGCTGGGCGTTGGTCGTCGTGATGATGTCCTCGTAGCCCAGGGCTCGGCCGAGCCGGATGGCCTCGACGTAGTTGGGGTGCAGCGTCGGCTCGCCGCCGAGGACGGTCAGCTTGCTACCGCCCATCCGCCGCCAGGTGGCCAGCGTCGCGGCGATTTCGGGCAGACCCATCTTGAGTGCCCGGTCCAGCCGCTCGCCCATGTAGCAGTGCTCGCACCGGAGCTGGCAGGCCTCCGTTATATAGAGGTAGACGTTCCGGAACCGGCCGTACGCAACCCGGTCAATGCGGTCCGGCTGTGGGGCGCCGGCCCGCCGGGGCATCCGAGCATGGCCGTAGTCGTCATCAGTCCGCAGACGCGGCGGGGCAAGAGGCACAGTGGTCATAGCTGGCGAATCCTCGAGGTCAGGAGTGCGGTGACGGCCTGGGCGGTCTGCTCGGGGGACGTGCCGCTGTTGAGCCGGGTCACGGCGACGCCGGCCTCTGCGAACGCTTGGCGGATGCCGTCGGCGGTCTGCCGGTAGCGCTGCAACCGGGCACGCAGCAGCCGCGGTGCGTCGCCCCGGCGGGGGTGCAGGATGCCGCCGCAGCGGGCGCACCGCTGGGCGTCCTCGGCGCTCGGCTCGGCGGGTAGTCGGGGGTCGTGGATGGGGTCGCGTTCGCAGCGGTGGCACACCCGCCGCTGGAAGGCCCGGCGGTAAAGGGTGGTCACCTCGCTGGCAAGCTCGACGGCATGCACGGTGCAGCCGGGCGCGTGCTGCTCCAATGCGGCGAGGAACAGCCGGACCTGTGTGCCGGTGCCGGGGAAGTTGTCGAAGAACACGGTGCTCGTCTGGTCGCCCTTCACCGTGGTGTCGAGGTAGCCGCGCAGCGCGGTCACGACGTTGAAGTCGTCGATCCAGCCGAGTCGTTCGGCGCTGGTGGCCGTGGCCGCCAGGATGGTCTCCGGCACGTGCTCCCGGAGTCGGAAGACGGCGCACCCGGGCGCCTGACCGAGCCGCGCGGTCAGGGTCGTCTTGCCGGCAGCCGGCGGACCGACCACGGGTACGGCAACCGTGAGGGTCATTACGGGCAACCCCCGGCCGCTGTGTAGTCCGTGCCAGAGCGCCGCCGTCGACGCGCAAGCCCGTCCGCCGGCGGTGCCGCCAGAGTTCTGGGCGCTCGACCAGATGCGCGACGCCCTGGCCACCTGGCACATGGGCCGGGTGATCTTTGCCTACCGGAACCACCCGTACCACAGCCACACGCTGTCGCAGGAGCTGGTCGGCACCTGGCTCGGGCTCACCCAGGCCCAGCTCAGCCGCATCGAGAACGGCCGGGCGCCAGAGGAACTGACCAAGCTGATCCGCTACAGCCAGATCCTCGGCATTCCGGGCGAGCTGCTGTGGTTCGACCTGCCCGGCGCGCCGCGTACCCGGACGCCCATCGAAACCGAGCCGCCGATTCTCATGCCGGTTGTGCTCGGCGGCCGGGAGGTCATGATTCCGGTCGATGCTGAGGCAGCGAAGGCCGCTGGCCTCGACGGCATGATCGGCACATTGGCTGTTCGGGCCGGGGCCACGCCGGGTCTGGCGGTAGGCCCCGCTGCATCGGCCGAACGGCAGACCGCGCGTGTCCTACCGTTCGCCGGCCTGGACGAGATGCGGCACCTGGCCGCCGCGCTGGAAGATGCTCACCGTTACCTGGACCACTCGGTGGTTGGCTTCTTCGCCCGCCAGTTTGGACGCTGCAAGGCCGACGACGGCCACGCGGGGCCGTTGCGCGTCCTGCCGATGGTGCTCGGCATCCTCGGCGCCGTCCAGCAACACGCCCGCGACGTCCAACCGGACGTCCGGCGCGCGCTGCTCGCCATCGGTGCCGATGGTGCCGAGTTCGCCGGCTGGCTGTACCGAGACCTGCACGACCCCGACTCGGCCACTTACTGGTACGACCGGGGGACGGAATGGGCACAGGAGGCTTGCGACCTGCCGATGCAGGGCTACATCCTGCTCCGGAAGTCGCAGATGGCCTACACGGAGCGGGATGCCGTGCGGGTACTGACCCTCGCGCAAGCTGCTCATCACGGTCCGTGGCAGCTCCCGCCCCGCGTCCGCGCTGAGGTCATCCAACAGGAGGCCCGCGGGCTGGCGATGACCGGCGAGCCAATCGCCGTCGTCGAGCGGAAGCTCAGCGACGCCCAGACGCTGTTGGCCGCCGCCGATGACGGGGATGCCTCGCCGCTCGGCGCGCAGTACGACGAACGTACCTGGCTGCTGCGGTCGGCCAGTTGCTACATCGAGGCCGGCAAACCCCGCGAGGCCGCCGCGCTGTACGGCGATGTGTTAGCCAGCGGCGTGCTGGCCCGGCGGGATGAGGGCTACTACCGGGCACGCCGGGCGGTGGCCTGCGCTCTGGGTGGTGAACCGGATGAGGCCGCCCAGGAAGGACTGGACGCCCTCCGTTTGGCGGCGAGCACCAACTCGCAGCGCACCACCAGAGAAGTGGCCCGGGTTGTGGCGATCCTCGCCCCGTGGCAGGCCCGCAGCGGTCCGCGAGAGTTGCGGGCAGCGATGGGCGCATAACTACCGGAAGATCAGTCCTTGGTTAGCCACTCCGCCACCGTCCGAATCACGAACGCCTGCCATTGCTGGCTCTGCGGATCGGCATACGTCGGGTCGTCATGCACGGCGAATCCATGCTGCGCGCCCTCGATTTCCACCAATTTGTGCTCTGCTTGGAAGCGGGGTACGGCCGCGCGGGTGGCTTCTATGGATACGAACGTGTCCTTCGTGCCGTGGACGATGAGGGTTGGCGCGGTGGTTTCGCCAAGCACCTCCACCGGCCTAATCCAGAACACTTCGCTTAGCATTGCCCGCCCGTGCCGGACGGTGGGCGAGTGGCGGATGAAGCCCTCGGCTGTTAGCCGCGCCGCGGCCTCGTCGTCCAGGACATTATTGTGCCAGTAGGGCTTCTGGTCGACGTAGCGGTTCTTGTAGTCGAGCTGCGGATTCAGTAGCACCAGCCGCGACAGCTCTTCCGGGCGCTTCGCCGCGTAGTAGGCCGCGAGGCCGCCGCCGAAGCTCGTGCCCAGCAGATGCAGGACGGACGCACCGGTTTCCTCCCGCACCCTGGCCAGAGCCACCCCGATGTCGTTTAGGTGGCCCGTCAGCGTCGTCTCCTCCATGGGGCCTTCGCTCTCCCCATGCCCGCGGAGATCGAACCGCAGCGACGCGGCGCCCGCCTCCGCCAGCCCGGCGGCCAGCCGGGTGAAGAAGCCGCCCTCCTCGCGGGTGACGCCGCCGCCGTGGACGAGGACCACGGCTCGGCTGGCAGCCGCATCCGGCGTGGTCAGCGTGGCGGCCAGGTGCAAGCCGTCCAGTGTGCGGAGTGAAGTCGCGGTCTCGTGCGCGGGCATGGCGCTCCTCTGGACACGGCAGCCACTGATACCCGGCCATCCTCTGGCGAACGGCGCGCGAAGGCCAGAGCCGCCAGCGAGATGCCTATCGCCCAACGCCCTCGCCGGGCGGCAGGTCCCAGTCCAGTGCCCGCAGCGCATCGGCGACGCGCTGTAGAGTTGCAAGGTCATCGAAGACTTCGATCGGTTCGGCGGCTCTGGCCGGTCTCTGGCGCGAGGGCAACGGCTCGGCGTTCCCGGCCGCAACGTCGGTCTTTGCCGGTAGTGGGAGGCTGCACCAGGTCACCTTGCCGCCGGTCGGAGGCCGGTAGTAGGCCCATCGGGTGCTGATCTCCACCTCGATGGTGTGGCGGACTGGGGCCGAGGTCGAAAGGTGGTTGAGGTCGGCGACCAGCACGGCGCGTCCCTCGGTGCGCCGGAGCTGTGCCAGCAGTTCCGTGAGGCCGGGCCGCACGATCCGTGTTGGCGGTGTACTGCGGTCGACGAACACGTCGGCCATGGTCATGCTCTCCGCCGCGTGGGCGGACAGTAGAGCATGGAGATGGTCTTCCTCGCTCCCGTCGTCGCCCTCCATACGGATGTAGCCATACACGGTCGTGGGCATCCGTCCCCTCCATTCCGCTGGGTGGCTGACGCCCCGGGCCGAGGAGTCGGCTCGACCCGGCCCGGGACGTCTGCGGTAAGGGTGGAAGGCCAGATGGGCGGGCGCCATGTGTGTGGCGTATGGGCTCTACACGCAGCGCGATGCCATGTGTTGGACTTGGCGCAGGGTGTAGTCCAGCGCGCCCATTGCACCCTGGCGGTTGAGCCTGCGACAGCATTTGCTGGCCATGGTGTAAGTTGCTCGCGTGAGTGAGCAGCAGGATGTCATCGAGGAGCTTGAGGCGGCCGGGGTCCTCAACGGGGTGCGCTGGGCGTACCGGTCAGCGGTTACGCGATCCCTGGAGGACTACTCCGAGGGTGCCGGCCATGACGCGGCCTGGCTGGGAAACACCCGGTTCACCCTCTTCCGGAACCGGCTGGACCGCGTGTTCACCTGCGAGCATTACTCGATCACTGGCTCTGGCGAGGACGATGCTGATGTCGCTCTCGACCGGCTGTTCGAGGAACTCCCCAAGGAGGACATCCGGACCATGCCCCGGCTTGGCTCGGGGTTGGTGCGCCGGGCGGACCTCAACGGCAGTCCCGGTTGGACACATGCCGGCCGGCGGTTTCTGCTCGCCTCATACAAGCACGGTGAGATCGACCGGCTGCCGTGGCCACGGCGTAGCCCGACGAAGCGGTCGGTTGCTCGTCAACGCAACCCGGAGCCCGCGCCCACGCTGTTCGACGGCCTCGATGACGAGGAGGCCGGCGGCCTTGAGGTCTTGGGCGCGAACAAGGAGCTCGATCTTCCGACGTTCGTAGTCGCGCACAGTCTTGACCCCGTAACTGGAGCCCCGGAGCTGGTCTACGGTCGTCCCCGCCTCAACGCTGGTGGCGGGAACGCCTGGCACTGGTACGAGAATCTCCTCAGCGTTCCGCCGATTAAGGGCGGCTACCACATCGACGACGACAGCCCGCTTCCGGCCGGGCCGAGTACCGTGGCGGACGCCGAGGTGCGCCTGCGCCGTCCGGCCGAAGAGCTTCGTCGTGATCGCGCCAGTGGTGAACAGTGAGCATGCGTCCGCCAGCAGCCGATCGGGTGGCCGAGGCGACCGCCTTCTTCGACGGTGGTCGTCTTACGCTGGCCCGTCAGCTCGCAGGCCTCCGCAAAAGCGATCTTGCCGCCGCGGTCGGGAAGAGTCCGACGGCGGTGGCAGCCTGGGAGTCCGGGGCCAAGCGGCCCGCCGCCGCCACAGTCGCGCAGTTGGCGCTGAGTCTCTCGGTCGAGCCGGGCTTCTTCTCGGTCCGGCCGGACGACGTCGCCGCGCTCAGTACGACGCCGCACTTCCGGTCGCTGCGTTCCACCACTCAGCTCGCCCGCGACCAGGCATTCGCCTTCGGACAGGTTGCCGTGGACATCGCGACCAGCTTGGAAAAGCATGTCGAGTTCCCGGAAGCCTCGGTGCCGACCCTCCCAGTTGTAGTCGATGATCGTGACGACGACGGCCCGGAACGCGCCGCGCAGCTTATCCGGGAGCAATGGGGGATGGCCGCCGGGCCTGCCGGACACCTGGTCCGACTGCTAGAAAACCACGGCGTGCTCGTAGTCTTCAGTCCGCTCCGCACCTCGTCCGTGGACGCGTACTCGTTCGACAGCCGCCTGCGTCCCGTCGTGGTCCTGAACCCGATTAAGCGCGATTATTACCGGCAGCGGTTCGATGTGGCGCACGAGCTGGGGCATCTGGTCATGCACAGCGACGCCGAACCGGGCGGCCGGATCGTAGAGGACCAGGCCCACCGCTTCGCCGCCGAATTACTGATGCCTGCCGAGCAGCTTCGTGATCTACTCCCGGCTGTCATGGACGGGAAGGTCTGGCGGACCCTCGCTCGCCTCAAGGAGCAGTGGGGCGTCAGCATTCAGGCCCTGCTGTACCGGGCCCGCTGGCTCGGGCGGCTCAGTGACGTGTCCTACCGCAACGCCATGACGACAATCTCGGCTCGCGGCTGGCGGCGCGACGAACCCGGTCTGATGAGCGCCATCGAACAGCCATCACTACTGCCCAAGGCCATCGAGCTGCTGGCGCAGGAAGGTATCGACGAGACGCAGTTGATCGAGCAATGTCGCGTACCGGTCGACCTGTTCCGCACCGTCACAGCTCGTACGCCCGACAGCGCGCGCTCTGAAACCGTTCATTTGCACGGCGAAAGTGGTCAACGGGGCGACGGCCGGGTGGTGTCGCTCTTGGAGCGCCACCAAACAGGACGGCCGGAGAGATCTGATGAATCAGAAGTCGCGCCAGTCCGGCAAAACAACCCTCAGCACGCTGTGGCCAACGCCAAAGATGACGTTACCATCGGCAACGGAAATACCGACGAGGACGAACGCCAATGGTGACGCATCGACATTAGTGGGTCAATGCCGGCATGGCAGGGGAATCAGCCAAAGCCGGCCGCCATATCACGGTGACCACCGGTTCGCGGGCCTGGGGCGCCCACACAGTCCCGATCACGCACCAGGGCCGGACGCGCGGGCCCTTCGTCTCGTCCTGGGAGAGCGCCGATGACTCACGATCAACCAGCTGGCGGAATTCGGATCTTCGCGTCCTGGAAGACCTGGGCCGACGCCGAACCCACCGTGTCCAGCACCCTCGGCCCGGACGACGCCTCGGTACTGCGACGGGCCTACCGGTTCGCCGAGTCCTGGCATGGCGACCAACGCCGACCGGCCGGCGAGCCCTACCCCACGCATCTGCTCGAAGCGCTGGAGGTGCTGCTTGTCGGCACCGGCGAACGCCGAGCCGTGCCCCTCGCCGCCGCGCTGCTGCACGACGTCGTCGAGGACACCCCATGTTCGCTGAGCGAGGTCACCGAACAGTTCGGACCGGCCGTCGCCGAACTGGTGGAGCACCTGACCAAACCAGAACCCGCGACCGGGCAGACCGCACAGCAGGCACGCCAGGCCTATCTCGACCGGCTGGCCGTCGCGCCTCCCGACGCGATCGCCGTCAAACTCGCCGACCGGTACAGCACCACCCAGCGCCTGCACACCCATCCCCGCCCGGCCAAACAGCGCACGTACTACGCCGAGACTGTCGAATCGATCATTCCTCTCGCGGACGGATTCCCCTTCTTCCACGATCTGTTCGCCGTATGGCGGCGCCACTATGCCTACCTGACCGCGCAGCCCGCCATGTGAACGTGTGGGGCCCCATCAAGTCCCCGCGGGACCCGGGCGCTCTAAGAGCGCCCGGCAATAGGGACGCGGCGTCGCGGGGCTGGGGCACGCACCTCACCGCGTTGTCGTCGGTCGCCACCCAACACCAGGGTGACTCCCTCCGCCGCCTCGCGATGCACGCACCCCAGCCCCGCTCCTTGATCCACGCCCCTATTGCCGGGCGCTCTAAAGCGCATTCCCGGTCATCAGCCCTCCGCTCCCTCCCGAACGATCTCAACGATTATCAGCATGTGTCGAGCCGGAGGAATCAGGCGGGTCTTGTCAGATGACGACCGTGGCCCTTGTCGGCGACCGCGGAACCGGGATCGCTCCATTCCTTCCTGCTCTGGGTGGGTTGCGGCGTGGTGGTGACAGAAAATCGTTGCATGACTTCGGAAAGTGGCCGTGCGTGCCGGCGGTGTCGCCTGTGCCCATTTGCGCTAGCATTGCTATCAGGAGGTGATCCAGATGGCGGCTGTCAGCATTCGGGATCTCGACGACGGCGTGCGGGAGCGGCTGCGCGTACGGGCGGCGCACCACGGCCGTTCGATGGAAGCCGAGATCCGCGCGATCCTCACCGCGGCGGTCAGCGAGCCCGAGGACGCCACTGGTCTCGCTCAGGCTCTGCTCACCCGGTTCGGCGCGCTTGGTGGCGTCGATCTCCAACTGCCAGCGCGTACACAGGCACCGCGCGCGGCGGACCTGTTCACGTGACCGGGTACCACCCTTGACACTGATCGTTCTCGATACCAACGTCATCTCTGAGCTCATGCGCACGGCACCAGCCGCCCGCGTCGCGGCCTGGGTGACCAACCAGCCGGCTACCGCCTTGAACACGACCTCGGTAAGCCTGGCTGAGGTGCGTTACGGCATCGTCCGACTGCCGATCGGTCGTCGCCGCGAGCTGCTGCTGGCGGCGGCCGACGACATCTTTACGGTATTCCGAGATAAAGTCCTGTCCTTCGATGCCGCGGCGGGCCGCCACTACGCCGATGTGGTGGTCGAGCGGGAAAGAGCCGGGGCTCCGATCAGCGGCTTCGATGCCCAGATCGCGGCCATCTGTCGGTCCCACGACGCCGTGCTGGCCACCCGCAACACCAACGACTTCACCGGTCTGGGTCTGGAGCTGGTCGACCCTTGGAGCGCCGACGCGTTGCCCGCCGAGCAGGCCACCGCCCGACGTGACAAACGCCTGGCTGAGTAAGAGGCTCCGACAGGGCCCACGCAAGCGCAAGCGGGATCAGTCCAAACCATGTCGTACGTGTGTCGTACGCTATGTGGCGATGGGCACACAAGGTGTAGAAGGTGCATACCAGGGGGCGCTCCGGGCGTTCCAGAATCCGATGCTCACCCTGCTCCATCAAACGCATGCGCCGTTCGTGGTGACGGTGTTGGCCATGGTCTTCACCGCGGAGCGGCCGATGGTGGCGGTGGCGGACTCGCACGCGGAGATCAACGACGCCCTTGACCAGTTGCGGGCCGCGGGCTACGGCGATGAGGACAACCAGCCGCTGCCCGCTGGGAACGCGCGGGAGCTGTGCAGGCAGTGGGTACAGGCGGGATGGTTGGTGCGGCAGGTGTCCGATGATGACATCGAGGTGTATCGGCTGTCCGCGTACGGCGTTGGTGCGCTCGAGGTAGCCGGACGGGTCGGAGGGGTGCGGACGAGGGTGTCGGAGTCCCGGGTCAGGACACTGTTGGAGGCGATCGAGCGGCTTGCGCAGGATGCCGATCCGGACGTCATGGCCCGGATCACGCGCCTCCAGGAGGAGATCCAGCAGCGTCAGGAGGAGCTCGTTCGGCTCGAAGAGGACGGCGCCGTCGAGACCGTCGAGGACGAGCAGCTGCTTGAGGCGGCCGAGAACGTGCTGCACCTGGCGCGGGAGCTGCCCGCGGACTTCGCCCGCGTGGCGGAGTCAATTAAGATCATCCAACACGACGTCGTCGCTGAGTTGCGGCACGACGTGCGGCCGACTGGTGAGGTGCTCCGCGAGTACCTGGCCCGCGGCCAGCGGATCCTGGACGCGACGCCGGAAGGCCGTGCGTTCGCGGGAGCGTTGCGTCTGATCGGCGACTCGACGCAGATCAATGACCTGTGGAACCAGCTGCGCACGGTGCTGCGGCACCCGTTCACCGAGCTGCTGCCCGAGCGGCAGCGGCGGGAGCTTACCGAGATCTCGCGCCGGATCGAGCAAGGCGTCAAGGAGGTGCTGACCGCGCAAAGGCAGGCATCCCATGTGATCACCATGCAGGTCCGCAACCACGATCCGATGCGAGACCGCCAGGTGGACGACTTGCTGAGGGAGGTGATGTCCGGTTTCCACACCTGGGTTCCCGGCTCACGCCGCGGCGAGCCCGTCGAGCCGCTCCGCCGCCTGCCAGTGGCCGACGTCGGGCACCTGCGGCAGCGCATGAGCGATCCGCGGCCACCACAGCCGCCCACGCCGTTGCGGGAATGGGATGCGTCCGAGGACATACCGGCCGCGGACACCCGGGCATGGGGTGGGCCCCGGTACGCCGAGCTGCGCGCGCACTTGGCGGCGTTCGCGGGCGACGCGGAGAGCGTGGATGTCGCGGCGGCGTTCCGCGCGGCGGTCGAGGGTATCCAGCGGCCGGTCGACCTGCTCGGCTTGCTGGAGATCGCCCACGACGGCGGGATGACTGAGACGGACCAGGTCGCGGTGGTCGACGCGGTCCGCCCCGACCGGACCCGGCGACGGTTCGCCCTCGGTGGCGTGGTGGCGGCGAACCCGGCGCGCGCTGACGGGAGCGCTGGTGGGAGCGGCGGGAGCGGCGATAAGAGCGGTGACGATGACTGAACCGGACCGCGCTGACGACGGCTGGTCGGCAGGCACCGCGGCCGGGTTCATCGACCCGGTCTCGATGGAGGACGATCCAGCCGAGTTGTTCGCTGGCGACGCGGGCACCCTGGATGCGGACGTGCGGCGGGTACTGGTGCAGCTGTTGCGGCGCAAGTTCGTGCTGGCCGAGAGGAACCCGGCGCAGTGGCGCACGCTGCTGGAGAACCAGCAGATCCTCGAGTCGCGACTGCACGACCTGTTCGTGCGGCTCGTGGTCGACCACGACCGGGGCGTCGCCTACAAGCAGCAGGTGCGCTCGGCGGAACTGGACGTGCCGATCCTGCTCAAGGACGACCCCTACAACCGGGCCGAGACGTTGGTGCTGGTGCATCTGCGGACTGTCTTCCAACGCGAACGCGGCACGGGCGAGGCGTCCGCGCGGGTGGACATCGAGGAGCTCGAGCAGACCGTGCTGACCTACTTCAATCCGAACGATCACAACCTGGCCCGCAACCAACAGGAGGTCCGCGGCGCGGTGCAGCGGCTGGTCACCGAAGGTCTGCTCACGGAGGAGTCCGCGGGCCGGTACCGGATCACCCCCATGGTGGAAGTCGTGCTGAGTACCGCGAAGCTCGCCGAACTGGAGCAATGGCTGCGCGGACGGAACGAGGCCACGGCGTGAACATGCTCGAAACGCTGTTCGGATTGATCCCGGCGGCGTCGCGGGGGCAGCAGTGGGTGGCGCGGGACCTGCAACTGGTCAACTGGGGCGGCTACGACGGGTACCACCACCTACGACTCGCGCCCGGCGCGACTCTGCTCAGCGGAGGCTCCGGGTCGGGCAAGTCGACGCTGATGGACTCCTACATCGCCTTGCTCATGCCGCACACGACTCCCTTCAACGGGGCCTCCAACGGAGGGGTGGTCGGCAGGCCGCGGGGAAAGGACCAGCGCAACATCCTGTCCTACGCGCGCGGCAAGCTCGACGAGTCTCGGACCGACTGCGAGACAGGCGAGACGAAGGTGCGGGTGCTGCGCGGGGACGGCCGCGACACCTGGTCGGCCATAGCGATGACGTGGGCCGACCACACCGGCGTCAGGTTCACCGCGCTCCGGGCCTGGTATGTCCCGTCGTCCGCCCGCGGCCTCGACGACGTCATCGCGGTGCGCGCCACCTGTGATCATGGATACGAGCTGCGGGCGCTGGAAGGACCGGCAGGCAGGAAGCTCGCCCGCGCTGACGTCACGGCAACCGGCCTGAACTGCTTCGACACTGACCGGGACTTCACCGCGCGTCTCCACACCACGCTCGGTATCGGCGCCGCGGGCGACGGGCACAAGGCGGTCGCGCTGCTGGGCCGGATCCAGGCCGGTCAGCAGATCACCACCGTCGACGCTCTCTACAAGACGATGGTCCTCGAGGAGCCGTCCACGCTGGCCACCGCGGACGCGGTGGTACAGCAGTTCGACGAGTTGTCCGGCACCCGGGACAGGATGATCATCGCCCGGCAGCAGGTGAAGGCGTTGGGACCGATCCGCGGACACCGGCGCGCCATCGACGAGGCGGTGGACCGGCTGCGCCTGCTCGACGAGGTCGGATCGTTCACCGGTGCGTCGTCCCCGGCCGCGTTGTGGCGTCATAACCGCCGGCTCGACCTGCTGCGCGCGGCCGAGGAGGACCTGGCCGAGCGGCACCGCCGAGCTGGGGAGGAGCTGGCGGAGACCATCGCCTCGGTCGAGGCGGCCGAGGCGCAGCGCGAAGGCGTGGCTGAGACGCTTCGTGCCTCCGGTGGTGACCGCCTGACCAGCGCACTCCGGGAGATCCGTGGCGTGGAGCAGCGGCTGGGTGACGTCACACGCTCACGGGAGCGGCTGGACCGGGCGCTCCGCACGATCGACGCTGCCGTGTCCACCGGGGAGGACTTCGCCGCACTGGTCGAGACGGCGCAACGCTCTCTGGCTGATGTCGACGCCAGGAAAACCGCCCAGAGCCAGTTCGCCGAGGCGATGGCGGAGAAGAACGCGGCCGGAGACGAGTTGGCTGGGCTGCGAGCGGAACACGAAGCGGTCAGGGCTCGCCGGGGCAACATCCCGACTGAGCTGCACGCGGTTCGCGCGGTGTTGGCCGAGGCTGCTGGGCTCACCCCGGAGGACCTGCCGTTCGTCGGCGAGCTGGTCGAGGTGCGAACGGAGTTCGAGCCGTGGCGCGAGGCGTTCAACCTGGCACTCGGCGGGTTCGCCACCCGGATGTTGATCGACATTGGCAGACTGAACGCGTTCCGCGAAGCGATCAACGTGGTGCCGACAGCCCGGCGAGTCCAGTTCGAGGGCGTGCCTACCGGTCTGCGCGACGAGGTCGGGCTGGACCGGACGACCCTCCCCGGCCGGCTCGACTACCGGCCGTCGCCGTTCACCGCCTGGCTGAAGAACGAGCTCGCCCGCCGGTTCGACTTCGTCTGCGTCGAGACACCCCGGCTGCTGGCGCGGCACACCAAGGCGCTCACCATCACCGGCCAGACATCGGAACGCGGCCGGGGCGCCCACGGCGGTCACGGCCGGGCCAACGTGCTCGGTTTCACCAACGACAGGCTGCTGGCCGACCTCGAGAACCGGATCGGCCCTGCCCAGAAGCGCCTTGACGCCGCTGGCGTCTGGGTGTCGACGGCGGAGGAGAACCTCAACTCGTTCGAGGCCCGGCGTACGACTTACCAGATCCTGATCGAGTTGTCCTGGGACCAGGTGGACGTCAAGTCAGTCCAGGCGGAGCGAGACCGTTGGAACCGTGTCGTCGAGGAGGTCCGCGCGGGCAATCCGCGGATTGACCAGCTGCAACGTCAGCTGGACGGCCTGAAGGAACGGGCTCGCACACTGACCGAGCAGGCCGGCCAGCAGAAGAAGGATGCAGCAGTACTCGGTGAGTTCTGGCAGTCGATGGCCGACCAGGTCGGCCGCGCTCAGCTGGCACTCGACTCGGCCGCGGCGGCAGGCGCCGAGGTCAGCCAGGAGCAGCAGGCATACCTGGAGGCCCTGTTCGACAGCGGACTGGACGGCACCGCCCCGGCGGAGATGCTCGCGGAGTTCGACGCGGCGGTGAAACGAGCCAGCGAGCGGCTCCGTGCCGACCAGCACTCCGCGACAGAGACGATCAGCCAGTCAAAGAAAGCCCTGCACGACACGTTCTCGACGTTCTTCGAGCGCTGGCCGAACCCGAACCTCGGCACCGACGCGGAGGGCTCCTACCGCGACTTCGAGCGGCTGCTCACCGATCTGGAGACCAGCGGCCTGCACGAGCTGGAGGCCGAGTGGCGGGACAGCCTGCTCAAACTGTCCGGCAATGACCTGACCGGCCTGGACAGCGAGCTCGCCGCCGCAGTACGGGAGATCCGCGACCGGATCGACCCGGTCAACCGCATCCTCGCCGGACTACCGTTCGCCGATGACAGACACCGGCTGCGCATCGACCCGCAGGAGAGCCATTCCACGGTGCGCGCCCGGTTCCGCAAGGAGCTGCGCGACGTCCGCGCTTTCCTCGACCAGGCGGCAACGGACGACGACCGGGACCGCGCCTATCATCGGATGACCAAGGTGATCAACCGCATCCGGCGCACCGCCCCCGACTTCGCCGACCTTGTCGATGTACGAAACCATGTTCGGATCAGTGCCGAGAAACGCAATCTCGACGGTGGGCACGTCGCCGTGTACGACCACATCGGCGAGAAGTCCGGGGGCGAGTCGCAGGAGCTGGTCGCGTTCATCGTCGGGGCCGCATTGCGGTACCAGCTGGGCGACGCCGGCGCCGACCGTCCCCGCTACGCCCCCGTTTTCCTCGACGAAGCGCTGATCAAGGCGGACGCGCACTTCACTGGTCGGGCCATCGGCGCGTGGCGCGGCCTCGGTTTCCAGCTCGTCATCGGCGCTCCCAACGACAAGCACAGCGCGATCGAGCCGCATGTGGACGCCGAGTACCTGATCCTCAAGAATTCCCAAGGCCAGTCCTGGGCAAAGCCCCTGGTCGGTGTTCCGGACGCATGAGCGCACTCGTCACCCCGACGGACGCCGTGGCGGCTGTCCGCAGCAAGATCGATCAGAAGTGGGCGGAAGCCGTGTGCGCGGACCTTGGCGTCGGCGGCCAGGTCGTGTTCTCGGTTCCGCTCCGCCCCGGTGTGTCGACGGGCAAGGCTGTCGAGCGGCTCGGGTACGCCGCCTGGCACGAGTGGCACATGCGGTGGCGCGAGTTCTCCGAGCAACTGCCCACCGGCGTGGAACTCGTTCGCAAAGCTGCGACACGATCACTCGGCGTCCTCCCGGACGGCACGTACGTCGGTAGCACGGCCGCTGTGGCGGCCGGCGGATGATCAGAGCTTCGTGCCTCGGATGGCGGTGCTGCCACACTACGGGGAGAACGTCCGGGCCGCTTATGGGTGATCATGGGAGTCGTCGGCAGGTGGCGGGCTTGGGAGTGGGATGCTGCTGATATGGCCGACGGGGGATCCATCGAGGCGCCGCAGCGTTTCTTCGTGTCGTATACGGGTGTCGACGTCCGGTGGGCGGAATGGGTCGCGTGGACGTTGGAGGCGGCCGGGCATGAGGCGCTGATCCAGGCGTGGGATTTCGGGCCGGGCTCGCATTTCGTCGGTGAGATGCAGAAAGCGCTGGCTGGTGATCGGCGCACGGTGGTGGTGTTGTCGGCCGCCTATCTGAGGTCGGCGTTTGCCACGGAGGAGTGGCAGGCGGTGTGGGCGGCCGATCCGGCGGGCGCGCGACGATTGCTGCTGGTGGTGCGGGTCGAGGACTGCGACCGGCCAGGGTTGTTGCGTCAGATCGTGTCGGTGGACCTGTTCGGTGTCGACGACGAGACCGCGCGGGACCGGCTGGTGGCAGCGATCGCGCAGGGGCGGCGCAAGCCGGCCGTGGCGCCAAGCTTGCCTACTACGCCCGTGGGGGACCGTCCGCGATCCGCCGGGCGGCGGATCTCACCCAGACCCAGCTCGCCCGGCAGCTCGGGGTAGGCCAGGCGTCCGTGGCGAAGACGGAACAGCGGCACGACCTGTCGTCCGCCCAGGGCATCGTGAGTCCCGGCCAAGGTCACGAGCACGGCGAGGATGCTTCTCCCGGCGGCCTCGACGCGCCGGGGCTGGCAGCAACGGGGCGATCAACGCCCACGGAGAATCCGTCAGATTCGAGGGATAGGTACGCTGTCGCGACATCCTCCAGAGCTCTCACGATCACCACCCGCCAGGTCACGAAACCCCGCGAACGCACGCCCAGCGCACACCTCGCGGCCAGATTGCGCGCCCCACCTGGGATCACCCACGGTTACCGGGAAGAGAATCTCAAACGCCTTCTAATCCCTATGCCCCGGCGGTCACCCACTCCGCCACGGTTCGGATCACGAACGCCTGCCACTCCTGGCTCTGCGGCTGGAGGTACTGCGGGTCGTCGTGGACGGCGAAGCCATGCTGCGCGCCTTCGACCTCCACCAGCTGGGCGTCGGCCGTGAACCTGGCCATCGCGGCACGCGAGGACTCGATGGGCACCAGGGTGTCCTTGGTGCCGTGCACCACCAGCGTAGACGCGGCGATCTCACCGATGACCTCGTCCGGCCGCAGCCAGAAGACCTCGTTGAGAATCGGCCGGCCGTGCCTGAGGGTCGGCGTGAAGGTGATCGCCCCCTGCTCGTTCAGCGTCCGGGCAGCCTCGTCGTCTATGTGATCGTCGTGCCAGTACGGCCGGCTGTCAATCGTGCGCCACTTGTAGTTGAACTGCGGGTTGAGCAGTACCAGCCGGGACACGTCCGCCGGGCACTTGGCGGCGTAGTAGCCGCAGATGCCGCCGCCGAAGCTCGCGCCGAGCAAGGTCGCGTGGCCGACGCCGGTGGCCTCCTGGACAGTGGCCACGGCAACCCGGATGTCGTTGAGGATGGACGCCAGCGTCAGCTCCTCCTGCCGGCCCTCGCTTTCCCCGTGCCCCCGCAGATCGAAGCGCAGCGACGCCACACCGACATCCGCCAGCCCGGCGGCCAGCCGGGTGAAGAAACCGCCCTCCTCACGGGTGACACCGCCGCCGTGGACCAGGACCGCGGCGCGCTCCGCAGCCGCCTCCGGCGTCGCCAGCGTCGCGGCCAAGTGCAGCCCATCGAGCGTGTGAAGCGAGGTCACGGTCTCGTGCACGGGCATGGCCTCCTTCCTCCTTCGGCGTCGCGGTCGTCGGCCATGGCCATCCTCTGGCGAACAGTCGGCCTTGGCCAAGGCCGGTCGCCGCGTGGGAGATCCCAGTCCAGCACCCGCAGGCCATCGGCGACCCGTTGCCGCACAGCCAGGTCATCTCCTCGGCGGCTGCTGCCGTCGCGCTGTTCATGTACGCGGACCAGTGGCAGAGGCGCCAGACGCTTCCGCCCCGAGCACCATGCCGCAGCAGAACGACGAGGGCACTCAGCGGGCGTCGATCGTCCCCAACCCCGCCCAGTCCGCCATCCCGGCTGTGATCAAAAACTTGACCTTGGCCTGGCCCTCCACGCGCACGACGTCGGTGAAGCATGCGCACTCTGTCAGCGGGCGACTTGCTGCCACGCACACGACGATGCCGGTCACCTGGAGTCCCCGCGCGGCGGCGATCAAGTTTTCGCCGACCGCCGGCAGCGGCAGCCGCTTCACCAGTTCTGCCGCGAACTGCCGCTCGACGGAGGAGCGATTGAGCAGCTTAAGCGTCCGGTCGGTGACCTCAACCAGCCCTTCCCGAAGCCGGTCTTGCGCATCCAGGATGGTCCGTGCCAGCTTGGCAAGGGCACTGCACCGGCGTCCTGACCAGCTACGAGTAAGCCGCTGCCATGTCTCGTCACTCACGTACTCGGTCGCGCGCCCGATGACGACTTCCTGAGGACTGGAGCTGGCGATCAGGCCGATGCACGCCTCGGCGGCAGAGCGTACCCGCAGCTCTTCACGGCTCGGAGACAGCGGCGCTGAACGGCGCGGCGCTGATGACGCGGTTCTTGGGCGAGGCACTGCTGGTGTGCGTGCCGTGCTGCGGCGCGGACGAGTCTGAACTAATGACCACGACGGGTGATGCCTACAGCGCAGACCGGCCTCCTTGACCCGATTTCTACAACTTGTGCCGCGCTGGGTAGTCCCTCCACACCTGAACTGGACCATGCACTGAGTGTCAGATCCGATGCATTACGCAAACAATAGTCAAGTTGGCCATCCGTTGATGAAACGGGCTAGTGCGCCCCATCCTCGGATTCAGCCCGTATGCGCTGTTGACCAGAAGTCATCCACGGAACTCACCCAGGTAGCTGGACATACGCGACTCGCTACGCCAACATCGCTTCCCGGAACTCCCGCGGCCCCGGACGGGAGCGCCAGGGCATCAACGTCCGGGCCACGTCCGACAGGATGCCCGTCGTACGTTCCGACCTGGTTGCCCGCGCGATCTGCAAGGCGTCGAGGCCGACAGCGGCGGCGTCATCCGGGTGGCCGCTGAGGGCCAGCGCTGCCGCCCGACGCGCCCCGAACAGCCCGGTGTCGCGGCGGGACAGGCTGTTCCCCGCCAGGATGTCCGCGAAGATCCCGGCTGCCCGGTTAGGAATCCCGGCCTCGGTGTAGACAGCGGCGGCACGCAGTTGCAGCGTGGCGGTGGCGACATGCAGACCGGTGGCATCATCATCCGGCGCGGTTTCACCGAACGCCATGCGGGCAGCGTCCAGCTTGCGCTCGATCACGGGCAGCGGTTCGCCGTGCGTCGCCAGGGCCAGGGCCTCCTGCTGCAACAGCTCAGCCTGGACAGATGGCGGCGCGGCCGGGCACACGCGGCTGGCGGCTTCGGCCAAGGCCAACGTCCGGGCCAAGTCGCGGCCGTCGTAGGCCATCTGCGACTTCTTGACCAGCACGTATGCCTGCATCGGGGCATCTTGGGCTTCCTGCGCCCACTCCATGGCGCGGTCGTACCAGTAGGCCGCCGATAGCGGATCATGTAAATCCCGGTACAGCCATCCAGCGAACTCCGCACCATCCGCGCCAACCGCCAGCAGTCCCCGCCGCGCCGCCGGCCGGACGTCGCGGGCGTGTTGCTGGATTGCGCCCAGGATGCCGAGCACCATCGGCAGGACACGCAGCGGTCCGAGCCGGCCGTCGTCCCCCTTGCAACGCTCGAGCTGCTGGGCGAAGGAGCCGACGACCGAACCGTCCAGGTAGCGACGGGCATCCTCCAGCGCGGCGGCCATGTGCCGCAGCTCGTCCACACCGGCAAAGGGCAGGATGCGGGCAGCCCGGCGCTCCAGTGAGGCACGGCCGGCACTGGTGATCAGGCGGTTCAGGCCGGCGGTCTCGGCGACTTCGGCGTCGATGGGCAGCGTGATCTCCCGGCCGCCCACCACGACCGGCAGGAAGATCGGCGGACGGGCTTGGGCTGGTTGCCGGGCACGCGGTTCGCCGGGCAGGTCGAACCACAGCAGCTCGGCCGGGATGCCGAGAATCTGGCTGTAGCGGATGAGCTTGCTGAGTTCTTCGGGGGCGCGGCCGTTCTCGATGCGGCTGAGCTGGGCCTGGGTCAGGCCGAGCCACGTGCCGACCAGTTCCTGGGGCAGCGTGTAGCCGTGGTGCGGGTGGTGGCGGTAGGCATAGATCACCCGGCCCATATGCCAGGTAGCCAGGGCGTCGCGCATCTGGTCGAGCGTCCAGAACTCCGGTGGGACGGCCGGCGGCCGGGCCTGGGCGTCGAGGGCGGCGCTCTGGCAGGGGCTGCACATCGCCCCGGCGTTGTCGGCGGCGAGCCGATGGCCGCAGCGTGAACAGTGCCGCAGGCGGGGCGCGGTCGTCATCGCCGGACGGCCTCCCTCTCGCGAACACCAACGCCAAGGTCAACACCACGACGGTAACACCACCGGTAGCAGGGTCTATGCGTCCCGCGTATGCCGGTCACCGCTTCGCGGTGTAGTCGCCCCGCTTTCGGCGGCAGACGCTGAGGCCGTTCGATCATCAACCCGCAATGAACCCGGGATGACACCGGTTGGACGGCCGTGCCATCAAGGGCGGCCCTCCCGGCGGCATCCCCGCGCGAAGGGGGGTTATCCCATGGCCCTCGATTTGGCTGTGCCGGTGTTCGGCCCGCCGGCGGCCGGTAAGACGACGCTGACCGCTGCCCTGTGCCAGGTGCCGGGACGGGCCGTCTTCCGCCTGCGGGAGCACGTACCGGAGACCATTCTGGCGGCCACGGCCACCAGCGCCGAACGGCTCGGCTGGATCGACGACTTCACCGTGGTCACCGCGCTGCGCGGCTACGTCGAGGCCACTGCCAGTGCCGGCATGGCGCACACGGTGCTGTTCGACAACTTCCCTGGCAGCGGCGCGCAGGTGCGCTTCTTCCTGACGGTGCTGGAGCAGCACGCCCCGGGCTGTGCGGTGCGCGCCGTGGAGCTGCTAGCGGCCACCACGACGCTGTACCGGCGGGCCTTCCAACGGCGGGTCGGCCACCGCTGCGAGCGCGACCCGATCCACGATCCCCTCCGCTCCTCGGCCTCGGAACGGCATCACACACGAAAGTTCGAACGTTCGACGACGGGCTCCGGGAAGCCCAACGCCCAAGAGATTATCTTGAAACCGTATGGATGATTGGCGACAATCTTTTCTCTGCCTGCTTGCCCTGGTCAGGATGCCGGTTCCCCGATGGGGGCAAGCGTGTTGCCGGGGCTGTCGAGCCAGGGAGCCTGGCCTGTGGGCGTGACGGTCAGGCCAAAGCGGGTGTTGTCGGGTCGGTCCAGATCGAGCCACCAACGGTAGGCGGCGTCCAGGTCCTCCCAGAGACGGCGGGGCCCCTGGTGATAGACCCGGTGCTCGTCATCGCCGGGAAGGATGGTGGCCCATGAGCCGGAGGCAGCGTGTGAGAGGAGTACGACGCCGTCCAGGGGCCTGAGCCCGACGTTCCATCCCGGTAGAAGGAGCCCGAGTGCGAACGCTGCGGCGAACTCGGTGAACGGTTCGGTATGAAGACTCCGGGTCGTGGTGACGCTGATATCGCCTAGATCTTCGTCGTAGTAGGCCGCGCTTTCTGGGCTGAAAACTCGCCATAGTGGTTTGTCGTCCCGTTGGTTGCGGAGTCGCATGAACGACGCGCCGTCATGGAATCGGCCGTGCGCGCAGCCGTCTTTTTCTGTGGTCAGTCCGAGGAAAGCGCCGCGCCCGAAGCCTCCGACGAACGGGAGAACGATTTTCCCGCCGGGCTGGGTCTGTTCGACCCAAGCATACGGTACGTGCAGGGCGCTCGCGGTACAGATGATGCGCTGGTAGGGGGCGTTATCGGGGTAGCCGACGGCGCCGTCTCCGGTGATCACGCTGACGGGCAGGCCTGTTCTGTGAAGGGCCCGCCGTGCGTGCTCGGCGATTTCCTCGTCTACTTCGATCGTTGTCACCCGTCCAGGGGTGACCTGCTGTGCGATCAGCGCGGCGTTGTAGCCGGTGCCGGCACCGATCTCCAGGACGTTCATGCCCGTCTGCACGTCAAGGAGATTGAGCATCAGGGCCATGACGTCCAGAGCACTGGACGAGCTGGTGGGGATCAGGCCCTTGCCGTCTGGTAGCTTCCCATCGTCGACCTGGGTTATGACCCAGCTTTCGGAGTCGACCAGGCCATGCCATTTCCTGGGGTTGTCGTGGCGGTTGACGGGGATTGCCCAGCCGTCCTCGTCATACGTCCAGATCACGTCTGGGATGAAGTCCGCGCGGTTCACACTGTCCCGCTTCCGCCGCAGACCCCGCACGTCTTGCTCTCTCCCGCGCTGTTGCCGTCCTTGCCGTCGCCTCCGACGGTGACCGTCCCGCGTCCGTTGCACCGTGCGCAGGTCTGCGGTTGGCGGTGGCGGCCACCACCGGAGCCGCCCGAGTCGTCGCTGTTTCCGCCGCGATGTTTTCCCATGCCGATCTCCTGGCTGACTGATACGTATCGAGACAGGTGATGACCTGCGACGTAGGCGTCGAGGGCGGCGCGTGCCCACGCCGGTCGGGCGGGGGCAGCCGACTCCAGGCTGCGTCGGTACGCCTCGGCTTTGACCTCCTGCCAGCTGCGTGCGATGCTTGTTGGCCCTCCTCCTTCTCCCGTGCTGATCGATACTCGGCGTAACGGGCTTCGGCAAGCGGAATGGCTGGGCGGGTTCAAACGGTCGTAGCGACGGTCCCGCCGGGCGATGGCACACCCGGCGGAGCCTTGGCTACGGACCTTGCAAGGAGGCCCGCAAGCCATGCCTATCTGTTGCATCTGATCCAGAGGGTGTGCCGTCCGGAATCCCGAGCGCCGTGACAGCGTCACGGGTCGAGCGCCCACCACTGGTGAATCACAAGCTGATCGTGACGGCGGGAGCGATCGCATCCGACGTCTCCTCCGCCCTCGTCACAGTGCCGGCGGACGCAATCTTCGTCGATCACTACAGCGACGTCGACCTGATGATGGTGTTCCGCGAAGCGCCCGCGACCGGCCGACCTGCGCGAGGGTACGGCGCCCGCTTCACGACCACACCGGCAGGGGACGTGGCCTCGACCGCGGCCCAACTTTGACCGCCTGCATTTTGCATGCATAACGCAGGCATGACCATTACAGTCACCGTACGCGACGTACCGGAAGACGTGCGAGACACTCTCGCGCAGTACGCCCGTCAACAAGGCCAGTCACTGCAGGCCTTCCTGCTCGCGGTACTCACCCGACAGTCCCGGTATGCCCGTAACCAGCAGGTCCTCGCCGCGGTGGAAGACGAACTCGCAGCGAGCGCCGACGCCGGGCCGGATGCTCCAGCCGCCGCCGACGTGCTGGCCGCCGTTCGCGCCACGCGCGTGGATACGGCCTCGGCAGACCCGGCAGGAGCGCGCGGTTCCGGATGATCGTCAAGGCGGGGCTCCGGCCGGTCCGGCTGTTGAGTCGGCCCGGGGCGCGGTGCCGGGATTGCTCCCGACCCGTTTCCCCGAGCCGCTCGCCGAACCCGCCTTACCAAACGGCTGGACCATGTTCGCGCGTTCGCAGGCGACCAATGACGTGTCAGGCGGCGACTTCGACCGTCACCCCACGGCTTGTTGCCGGTGGCACGGGCTCGCCGGCAAAACGCAGGCCCTCGATGTGAAAAGCGATGGCCTCACGCATCTCGGCCTCGCACTCCTCGGGAGTGTCGCCGGTGGCTGCGACTCCGGGAAGATCTGGAGCGTACGCACTGTAGTTGGTAGAGCCGTCACCCTCGACCACGATCAGATAGCTGCTCACGGCTCGTCCTCTCTAGGAGCGTCATCGGCGGCCGAAGCGCCGTTGCGCAACCCAGCCTGCCTCGGGATGCTTCTCGTGTCTTGGGGTGCAGGTCATCGCTGGGCTTCCCGGAAACGGTGACGACTCCACGCCTAGTCGGATGCGTGAACTGACGGTGGCTTCCACGGGTACGGCTGAGTACCCAGCCGCCAGCTTTGATCACCTTAAGGATCTCAGCGACCTTCACAGCTGTGAAGCTACCGAAGTCCTCCTTGCCGCCACAGGCATGGCCCGGGGCGGTACTGGTGGACACGTCGGGCGTTCGTCGGCTCCTGGGGCCACGCCTGACGGATCTGGGAGCGGCGTCGATCGCGGTGCGCTCGAAGGACGGACATACCTCGAAGGACGGACATACCTTGACCACAAACGAGGACGCGGCAGCCTTCGCCAAGCCGTCCACAGCTATGGGGCGATGGATCGACGGATTATGAGCTGCCGTGCTCTTCGTCCATCTATGTCCGCTGACGTCCGTCAGTACGGGTCACAGGCTTGATTTTTTCCGTGGACATACGCCGACATCCGTGGCTATCGGCCGGCTCGGCTGCCACTTTCCACGTCTCGATCGCGACGGCGGCCCGGCCCAGGTACTTCGCCCTAGATGGTTGAGTCCAAGGGATGGCGTCACCGTCAGTGGTCGTAAGCGACCAGAGATCTTTTGACGGGCTGGCCGGTCTTGTCGTTGAGCCAGATCGCCGCAGTCAACGCCAGGATTCGCGATAGCACCTGGAGCGACACGCCGGCCGGCGTGCGGCCACCGTGTCGCTCCAGGTCACGCCGGCCCTTGAAGGTCTGGTTGATCGATTCGATAATCGTTTGACGGGGATGGGTAGCAACGATCGTGGGTGCGGCATCCAGCATGTCCAGCAGCGTCTCGCGCTCGTCGGCCTTCGCGCCGGTGAGCGCGAACAGGATCGGCAGCCCGCCGAGCGTGCATACCAGGTGCAGGCGCAGGCCCCACCAATACCGCGAGTGCGACGCACAGGAACCGTACTGGGCCCACCCGGCCAGGTCGGAACGCATGACGGTCTCCCGCGAGCAGCCGCAGCCGACGGGGGTGGAGTCGAGGACCCACACGTCGTCGCTCCACAGCGAGGTGTCT
>NZ_CAKJTM010000007.1:36171-40624 GCF_917627345.1 Protofrankia sp. CiP3
GTCGCCAGCATCATGATCATGTTTTTGATCGGTTCGGATGCCGTGCGAAGCCGTTTGTTGTAGCCGGACTGCTGGGGCAGGTAGGGGAACAGGTGGCGGACATCGCGCTTCGCGCGGCGCAGCCAACGCCGTTCGGAGGTGTAGCCCAGCAGGGCGGAGAGCGCCGCCACGGTGACCAGTTCGGCGTCACTGAGCGTGGGTGTGATCCCCACGGCGGGGCGCTCCGGCGCGAGCTGCGGCGAGGCCTTCACCGCATCGTCGATCGTGACGTAAAGTGCGGTTGCGAGGGTGTCTAAATCTGTTATCACAATCAGATCTTGGATGCCCTTGCCTTATGTCTGCAGGCGATCCCCTGGACTCAACCATCCAGTTAGAGCGCGGTTCGTGTGGCAGCAACCTGGTCTTCTATCCGGGGCTCGAACCAGTCACCGACGTCTTGACCAGCACCGCTGCGAGGCGCCGACCTCACAGCGATAGATCGCAAACCACACTGCGCAGGCCAGAGGCATGATCAGCAACCAGGTGGACCTTATGTACCGGCGTACGAACCGATCGATCTTGGTTGCAGGGCCTGAAAGCACCGTCCGTCCGGTCGCCACATGGAAGACTGTCGTCCATGCGATTGGAAGACTAGATGTGCTGCGATTGGTAGAGTAGCGGGGTGGTCGACTATCGGCGGCGCATCATCGACGACACGCTGGACGAGCTCCAGCCACACCTTCGCGCCTTGTCGATCCACGGCCCGAAGGGGGTCGGTAAGACCGCCACCGCGATGCAGCGTGCCGCATCGGTCGTTGACCTCAGCCTGGCCGGCCAACGTGAGATCGTCTCAGCGGACCCCTCGACACTGACCAGTCTGCCCGGGCCGGTCCTGGTGGACGAGTGGCAGAGGCTGCCCGAGGTCTGGGACCACGTGCGGCGCGCGGTCGACGCCGGCTCGCTGGCTGGCCATTTCATCATCGCGGGCAGTTCGGCTCCCCGGGGCGCCGTGGTCCACTCGGGCGCGGGACGGATCGTCCCGATGCGGATGCGCCCCCTGAGCGTCGCGGAGCGCGGCCTCGAAACACCGACGGTGAGCCTGGCCGCACTCCTGGGCGGGAACCGCGACATCAGCGGAACCACCAAGCTCCGGCTGGCGGACTACGTCGAGGAGATCACCGCCTCGGGCTTCCCCGCCATCCGCGGGCTGCCACCACGCGTACGCCGGGCGGAGCTGGACGCGTACCTGGACAATGTCGTGCAGCGGGAGTTCCCTGAGCAGGGCTACCCAGTCCGCCGGCCGGCCGTCCTACGAGCCTGGCTGGCCGCCTACGCCGCCGCGACCTCAACGACGACGGCCTATTCGAAGATTCTGGACGCGGCCACCGCCGGGCTGGCGAACAAGCCGGCCAAGGAAACCACGCTCGCCTACCGCGACGCGTTGTCGTCCTTGTGGCTGCTGGACGCAACAGCACCTTGGATCCCTGGTCGCAACCACTTCGACCGGCTTGCCCAGTCCTCCAAACACCACCTGGCAGACCCCGCCCTGGCCGCCCGGCTGCTCGGGCTCGATGGCTCCGCGCTTCTGCGCGCAGAGCAGGGAAGCGTGGGCCTGTCGGAAGGCACGATCCTCGGAGCGCTTTTCGAGCACCTTGCCGCGCTGAGCATGCACACCTACGCCGAGGCGGCCGAAGCCCGGGTGGGCCACCTGCGTACCCGTAACAACGACCATGAATTGGACCTGATCGTCCAGCGCGCCGACGGTCGCGTATTGGGCATCGAGGTCAAACTCGCAGACCGCGTCGAGGACGACGACGTCAAGCACCTCCGATGGCTTCGCGACCGGATCGGGAACGACCTGATCGACGCCGTCGTCATCTACGCCGGCGAGCGCGCGTACCGCCGGCGCGACGAGATCGCCGCTGTCCCGCTAGCACTGATCGGCCCGTGACCACCCCCCATCGCTTGACTGCGGGTGAACTTGCCCCGCTTTCGTGCTCACCTCCCACAAGCTGGCCATCACGCCCTCCGTCGCCGACGAGCCGGCAAGACGACCGCCCGATGTAGGGTGCGGCGGAATCTGCCTGGTGGCCTGGTGCACGACTCGGTGACCGTCCACCGCTGCCGGGCGCAGGGGTCCCCGAGCGGCGCGAAACGGCGTCTGGGGATAGCGGGGTGAGGCAGGCGTCGGTTTCTTCTGGTGAGATTCCGCGCTTGCCGAGCAGTGTGCGCAGGGTCCGGTCGAGCTTGCCCAGGATCTCGGCGGACCAGAGCAGCCGGTAGGCATCGGTGCTGGCGATTTCAGCAGCACGTCGCGGGCCCTGCTGGACACGAGGACGCAGGTGTCGAGCAGCGCGGAGAACATCCCGGTCAGCCTTCGGTCTTCGTGCGGGCGGCTTTCAACGCCGCGCGGGTCTCGTCGGAGCTGTCATCGTAGAGGCCGAGACGCTCGGTGTCGGCGACCATGTTGGCGAAGGCGAGATCGGCGGCATGGCGTTGGCGACGGCGGGACCGCCAGCGACGTCGATGTGCTGCTGGTACGGCCGGACACGGCCGACGAGGCCGACGAGGCATGGGGCAGGCAGGTCGAGGTGCTCCGCGACCGCGTCAAGGCATGGACCGGGAACCATTGCCAGATATACGAGGTCGACGGCACCGGCCTGGCCGAGCACGCCGAACAGGGAGAACCCATCGTCGCCGAGTGGCGACAAGACGCACTCTCGCTCTTCGGAGAAGACCTCCGCCGTGTTCTCGGCGCTGTCGCCCCACCTCGACGAAAAGGCACGTAAATGAGCCCCCGCCCCGCTGGGGGTCAGTTTTCAGGAAGCTGCGACAACGCCCACCGAGTCCTCAACACCTGCCACACCCAGTGGAAGGCCCTCGAAGACGCCCTCGACCTGATGCTCAGGTCGAGCCGCTCACGCCGGACGACGCCAGGGCTGTACTGGCGGCAACGGACAGCCGGCGCAACGGCGCGCGGTGGGTCGTGGCTCAGCTGAAGCGTGCCCTGCGGGGCTGAACCGCTACCAGGACTGCTCCGGCGATCTCTATCGCTGATCGCTCGATATCTACGTTCGACCTGCTCAAAGCCTATATTGATCTTGTTGAGCTGAGGGGGTGGAACTTGAGCCCCGATCTTGCCAGCTACCCGCACAAACGCCAGCCGCAGGCGACGTGGAATCCACCAGCCGGCTGGCTACGGCGGCACGGCTCGACGGGGTAAGCCGCTCAAGCAAGCAGAGCCGCTGGTCGCCACTACGAACGGGGGGCGGCGGAGGCAGGCAGAAGATCTCTGACGAACAAAGAGAGGGTCACTCTAGTCTTGATATCCGTACTATAGTGTTGATATCAAGACTAGAGTAAGGAGATCATATCGACCTCTCGTCTCCCGCCCGAGCCCTAGCACCGACACTCGACGTGCCGGTACTGGAGGTTCTGGCACGCACGCGCCGACCGCTGACAGGCAGGCAGATACACCAGCTTGCCGGTGTCGGGAGCGAGTCCGGGGTACGCAAGGTTCTCGCCCGCCTCGCCGCCCAGGGTCTCGTCCACGTCTCCGAGGCCGGCCAGGCGCAGCTCTACCTGGCCAACCGTGAGCACCTGGCGTGGCCCGCCGTGGACATCCTCTGTTCCCTGAAGGCCACCCTCCTCGACCGGCTCCGGGACCAGATCCGGTCCTGGCCGACCCCACCGCAGGCAGCGGCGCTGTTCGGTTCCGCGGCACGCGGCGACGGCGGGACCGCCAGCGACGTCGATGTGCTGCTGGTACGGCCGGACACGGTCAACGAGGCCGACGAGGCGTGGGGCAGGCAGGTCGAGGTGCTCCGCGACCGCGTCAAGGCATGGACCGGGAACCATTGCCAGATATACGAGGTCGACGGCACCGGCCTGGCCGAGCACGCCGAACAGGGAGAACCCATCGTCGCCGAGTGGCGACGAGACGCGCTCTCGCTCTTCGGAGAAGACCTCCGCCGTGTTCTCGGCGCTGTCGCCCCACCTCGACGAAAAGGCACGTAAATGAGCCCCCGCCCCACAGGCCGGACGCAGGGATGCGACCGGGAACAAGCCCGCATCCGCCTGACGCACGCGCGTGCGTTCCTCGACGCGGCCGGCCTCATCGGCGACGTCGACGACGATCTGGCTGGCCCGAACGTCGCGGCGGCTCTCGCCGTGCTCGCGGGTATCGCGGCAGCCGACGCCGCCTGCTGCCTGGCTGTCGGGCGGCGTTCCCGCGGCCAGGACCACCGGGAAGCCATCGGCCTGCTCAGCGAGGTCGAGCCGGGCGGCACGGCACTGGCCCGCGACCTCGCCCGCCTACTCGATGTCAAAGACGGGGCGCACTACGGCATGGTCTACGTCAGCCACCAGAAGGCCACTGCCGCGATCCGGCAGGCCCGCCGACTACTCGACGCGGCCGAACGTCTCGCGCTGTAGCCGCCTTGCCTCCAAGAATCTGGTGGTATTAAGAGCGCCC
>NZ_CAKJTM010000007.1:41022-97757 GCF_917627345.1 Protofrankia sp. CiP3
CCGCTCCTTGATCTACACCCCTATTGCCGGGCGCTCTAAGTGGTGGCGGTGACACCCAACGCCTACCGAGTCCTCAACACCTGCCACACCCAGTGGAAGGCCCTCGAAGACGCCCTCGACCTGATGCTCAGGTCGAGCCGCTCACGCCGGACGACGCCAGGGCTGTACTGGCGGCAACGGACAGCCGGCGCAACGGCGCGCGGTGGGTCGTGGCTCAGCTGGAGCGTGCCCCGTGGGGCTGAACCGCTACCAGGAGCGCTCCGGCGATCTCTACCGCTGATCGCTCGATATCTACGTTCGACCTACTCAAAGCCTATATTGATCTTGTGGAGCTGAGGGGATTCGAACCCCTGACCCTCACACTGCCAGTGTGATGCGCTACCAGACTGCGCCACAGCCCCAGACGTGCTTTCGTCACCCTTGCCGTTCGTTCGTACCGTTCACACCCTACAGGTTCCGCCGAGCACCCCGTCAGGGGGCACTCGGCGAGTGTACCGGTTCGATGTCCGGAGCGGCCGCGGGCATCTGCGGGGGCAGGCCCGCTTCGGACGCGCCGGGAGCGGGAACCCCGGTGAGCGCCAACGGGCCGCCGTTGTGCTCGACCAGCCGGAACCGTCCGCCGTCACCACGCAGCAGCGTCCAGCAGCAGTTCCTCAGCGGCCCGAACCGCCACCAGACCGATGGCGGTATCTCCAGCAACCGTCCGATCAGGGCCCTGGCGGTGCCGCCATGCAGCACCAGGACGGCAAGCCCATCCTCACCGGGGAGCCCTTCAGCAATAAGATCGTTAATGACGCCAACCGCTCTGGCGCCGACCTCCACGTAGGTCTCACCACCGCCACGGCGCACGTCCTCGCCGCGACGCCACGCCGCGTCCTCCGCGGGGAAACGGAGGGCCGCCTGCGCGGCCGTCAGCCCCGACCACTCCCCCAGCGAGATCTCCCGCAGCCTGGCGTCCATCCGGACCGGAATGCCGAGCTCAGCCGCGGTCGCCCGGCAGCGCAGCAGGTCCGAGGAGATGACAACGTCAGGGGCAAGCGCGCGGACCGCGGGCGCGACCAGCCGCGCCTGCGCCCGGCCGGTCTCGTCCAACGGAGGATCCGCGTGACCCTGGAACCTGCCGACATCGTTCCAGGCAGTGCGGCCGTGCCGCCACAGCAGGATCCTCACCAGCGACCAACACCGGGTCCAGCGACTTCGACATGCCGGGAAAGATCACGGTCGACGAAGGCGATCCGCGGGCAGTCCTTCCAGAGCCGTTCGAGTCCGTAGTACGTCCGCTCCTCACCGTGCTGTACGTGCACCACAACATCGGAGAAGTCGAGCAGCACCCAGCGTCCCTCGCGTTCACCCTCGCGGCGCAACGGCTTGGCCCCGAGCCCGCGCAGTTGCTCCTCGACGCCGTCAACCACGGCCTTGACCTGCCGTTCAGTGTCGGCGGACACGACCACGAAACAGTCCGTGATAGCAAGACGCTCGCTGACGTCCAGCACGACGATGTCGCTGGCGAGCTTGTCCGCCGCGGCCTGCGCGGCTTCGAGGGCGAGTTCGACGGCTCGCGGGGATGCGGTCACGAATACATCTCTCCTGACTGGGTCACCGGGCTTCCGGCGGCGCGTCAAAAAAATGATCGCGCAGCCGCTGGCTGCGGGGCATGCCCGTCGACTACGGTTAAGAGCGCCTGCAATAGGGGACGCGGCGTCGCGGGGCTGGGGTACGCACCTCGCCGCATCGCTCCCCATCCATCGCTGCGCGATGCACGGGTACCCCGGCTCGTTGGTCGCCACCCAGCACCGGGGTGACTCCCTCCGCAGCCTCGCGATGCACGCACCCCAGCCCCGCTCCTTGATCCACACCCCTATTGCCGGGCGCTCTAACGATCGTATGCGCCGGAGCGGTTTGCGTACCGCCCCATCCAGCCTGACATACCTAACGCTTTCACGTGCCTGATTGTGGCCCGTACCGGTACCCTGGCCGCGTCATGCGGACAGGTGACAAGATCATGGGACGGGCGTCGCCGCTGGGTCACGCGGTCGGTACAGCCCACTTTTGGCAATAAAGCGCACCACCCCGTCCGGGGTGAGGTACCAGATGGGCGCCCCGCGGCTCACCCGGGCACGGATGTCGGAAGAAGAGATCGTCAACGCCGGGACCTCCAGGAGGCTGACCGCGTCACCCGGTAGGCTCGCGTCGAGCTCAAGCTGGTAGCCGGGCCGGGTGACCCCGACGAAATGGGCCAGCCCGAACAGCTCCCGGACGTCGCGCCAGCTGAGGATCTGTGCCAGCGCGTCCGCCCCGGTGATGAAGAACAGCTTGGCCCGCGGCCGCACGAGGCGCAGGTCCCGCAGGGTGTCAATGGTGTAGGTCGGGCCGCTCCGGTCGATGTCAATCCGGCTGACGGTGAACTGTGGATTGCCCGCCGTCGCAAGGAAGGTCATCAGATACCTGTCCTCGGCCGGCGACACCTCTCTGTCCGCCTTCTGCCACGGACGCCCGCTCGGCACAAAGACCACCTCGTCCAGATCGAACAGTGCCGCGACCTCACTGGCGGCGACCAGATGACCGTTATGCACCGGATCAAATGTCCCGCCCATCACCCCGAGCCTCACGGACGGACCGTAACGAGAGCACACCGTGATTTCGACTTCTCCGGGAAGTATCACATCCGCGCCCAACGGCCCGGACCAAGCGCACCGGGGCACAGCGGCGGAAATCCAGCCTGGTAGCCACCGGCCGCGAGGAACGCCCCGCCCCGCCGGGCCAGAGCCACCGGCCATCGCCGTAGGCTGACCACGTACTCGCCGGGGCTCGCCGTCGCCATGATCCGGCATCGACGCCCGCGCCCCGCCCAGCTCAGCTCACGCCCACATCCCCTGTTGCCGGTCGCTCTTCATTCTCGTCCAGCTCTCGTTTCCCCTATCCGTTCCTATTCTGTTCTTACGCTGTTCTTATTCTGTTAATCCCGACTCGAGGAGGCTACCTGATGCCGGTGAGTCCGCTCGCGGGCCAGCCCGCGCCGCCTGACATTCTCATCGACGTGGACGCGCTGCTGGCCGCATACCACGACGAGCGGCCCGACCCCGGCGAGGCGTCCCAACGGGTCTCGTTCGGGACATCCGGGCACCGCGGGTCGTCACTGCGCCGCTCCTTCAACGCCGATCACATCGTCGCGATCACACAGGCAATATGCGAACACAGGGCCGCCCACCACGTGGACGGACCGCTGTTCATCGGTGTGGACACCCATGCCCTGTCCGCGCCCGCGCTCGCCAGCGCGCTGGAAGTACTGGCCGCGCACGAGACGCATACCCGGATCGCCCCGGCTGGCGAGGCCACTCCCACCCCCGTGATCTCGCACGCGATCCTCACGCACAACGCCCGCCGCGCGGCCGGGAAAGCTCATGGTCTCGCCGACGGTATCGTGATCACGCCGTCGCACAACCCGCCCGCGGACGGCGGATTCAAGTACAACCCACCGACTGGGGGGCCGGCGGACACCGGCCTGACCACCTGGATCCAGAACCGCGCGAACGCACTGCTCGCGGACGGGCTGCGGGGGGTCTCGCGGGTCCCGCCCGCGCGTGCCCGCACGAGTGCGGCCGTGCACGACTACGTCACGGCCTACGTCGACGACCTGGCAGCCGTGATCGACCTCGACGCGATCCGCGGCGCGGGCGTCAGGATCGGCGTCGACCCGCTCGGGGGCGCGAGCGTGGCCTACTGGCAGGCCATCGCCGAGCGTTTCAAGCTCGACCTCGACGTGGTCAACACCACGGTCGATCCACGGTTCGGATTCATGACCGTCGACTGGGACGGCAAGATCCGGATGGACCCCTCCTCGCCATACGCGATGGCGTCGCTGCTGCGCCTGAAGGATTCCTTCGACGTGGCGCTGGCCAACGACGCCGACGCCGACCGGCACGGCATCGTGACGCCGGGCGAGGGCCTGCTCAACCCCAACCACTACCTGTCAGCCGCGATCTCCTATCTGTTCGCGCATCGCGACGGCTGGCCCAGCGCTGCCTCGATCGGCAAGACCCTGGTCAGTTCGAGCATGATTGACCGGGTCGCCGCCGGGCTCGGACGTGAGATCGTCGAGGTTCCGGTCGGTTTCAAATGGTTCGTGGACGGGCTGATCGACGCCTCCCTCGGATTCGGCGGGGAGGAGAGCGCGGGCGCGTCGTTCCTGCGCCGCGACGGCCGGGTCTGGACCACCGACAAGGACGGTCTGATCGCCTGCCTGCTCGCCGCCGAGATCACGGCTGTGACCGGGAAGGACCCCGGTCAGCACTACGCGGCACTCACCGACAGGCACGGCGCACCCGCATACCGCCGGGTGGATGCGCCTGCCTCCCCCGCGCAGAAGGAGGTCCTGACATCCCTGACCCCGGCTGACCTGGACGCGTCCATGCTCGCGGGCGAGCCGGTGATCACCGCGCTGTCCCATGCTCCCGGGAACGGAGCGGCGATCGGCGGGATCAAGGTCATCACCGAGAACGCCTGGTTCGCGGCGCGCCCGTCCGGCACCGAGGACGTGTACAAGATCTACGCGGAGAGTTTCCGCGGACCCGAGCACCTGGACACCGTCCTCGCCGAAGCGCAGTCCGTCGTGGACACCGCCCTCGCCCGCTAACTGGCTGAAGGGGCCGAATCGGCTGGCGGGGCTGGAGATACCGGTCGGCTGGTTCGGCGGCGGACCCGCCGAACCAGCCGGTAGCCCGTGTACACCGTCGCGGCGGACAGCAGGATCAGGATGATCGGCCCGATCAACGCGACGATCTGGGTCAGACCACCGACGAAGCGATCCCAGGACAGCCGGACGGCCCGGCCAAGACCCCCGTCCGTGCCGTCCGGAGCGCCTCCGGCCGCCGTGCCCCGCTCACTGATCCCGACGGTGAGGGTGGCGAGATCGCTGGAGCCGGCCAGCACCTGGCGCTGGCCCTCAAGCTGTTCAATCCGCAACTGCACGTTGTCGATCTGCTGGCGGACGGCGAGGACCTCCCCGATCGTCCCGGCCTTGGCCAGGAGCGCCAGATAGGTGTCCTGGGAGCTCCGCAACGCCTTCAGCCGGGACTGGAGATCTACGTACTGGCCGGTCACGTCCAGGGTGGAAACGGTCGAGGCGCGAACCTCGCCGATCTTCCCGACCTGGCCGCGCAGCGGCTCAAACGAACCGCTCGGGACCCTCAGGGTGACGTTGGCACGCTCGCCACCGCTATCGGTGGCCGACGCCGAACCGCTGCTGTCCAGCGCGGACAGATAGCCCCCAAGCCCCTTCGCCGCGGTCTCGATGGCAGTGACCGCCGTGTCCACCCCGCCGGGGCGCACCCACAGTGAAACAGAACCGGTACGCACGATCCGCACCTCTGCCCCGGCCGGCCGGGCCTGGTCACCCGTTCCATCCGGTTGGGATTCGGGCAGGCTGGCCCGCCCCGGCGCCGGTGCGCCGACCGCGGCAGAACCAGCATCGGTGTTCGCGCCAGCGCTGCCGTTCATATCAGCGCCGCCGTTCGCACCAGCGCCGCTGCTCGAAGCGGCGGCGCCTGGAGCGATGCCAGGCGCGACGGGCAGCACCGCCGGTGCGGATCCCCCGTCCGAGTGCACGCCACCGAGCAGGAAGGCAGCAGCGACAATCACAACAAGCCCGATGGCGAAGGCACAGAGAAAGATCCGGCGCCTGCCGGGGGCACCTCCGACGAAACGATCACTTATCGAAGCCCTTCCCGGCCCGGCCGGCCGTGTCCGTTCTGGGCCGTCGGGCTCCCGGGTGTCCGAACCTGTCGCCGAACCTGTCATAGCCATCACCGCGGCCGTCCTCCCATCAACGATCAGCTGTCGGAAGGTTGGACGCACGCCTCGCCCGTTCGGTTCACCCCGGTTTCAGCCCGGCGAGATCCCGGTCCCCGGGCACGAGACCCCGGTCGCTCTATGCCGGGAGGATGCGTTCGATGAATGCCTGGAGCTGCTCGACGTTGCGGCACTCGACCATCTCGTCGACCAGGTCGGCATAGGCGCGGGTGGCCGAGTCGCCCGAGCCCCAGTAGGTGCGCGGCTCAGGATTCAGCCAGTAGGAGTGCCTGGCCTGAGCACACAGCGTCCGCAGCACTCCGGCGGCGTTCGCCCGGTAGTTGTTGCGGGCGTCGCCCAGCACGAGCAGGGAGGTTTTCGGGCTGACGGCGTCAGGGTAGCGCCGTGCGAACACCTCGAAGGCATGCCCGTAGTCGCTGTGCCCGTCGAACCAGATCAGATCGGCCTCGCTCGCGATCCGCGCCATCATGTCGCCGACGTCGCAGCCCCGCAGAAACCGGGTGACCTCGTCGGTGGTGTCGATGAACGCGAACGCCCGGACCCGGGTGAACTGCTCCCGCAGCGCGTGCGTCAGCAACAGGGTGAAGTGCGCGAACGACGCCACCGAGCCGGAGACGTCGCACAGGACAACAAGCTCGGGCTTGTGCGGTTTGTGCGGACGGTGGTGGGTCCGCAACGGCACGCCGCCGGTGGCTAGCGAGGCCCGCACGGTGCGGCGGAAGTCCAGCCGGCCGGAACGCCCCAGCCGACGGCGAGCGGTCAGCCTGGTCGCGAGCCGGCGGGCCAGCGGATAGACCTGCTGGCGCAACTCGACGAGATCACGCTGGGACGCCCGGAGAAAGTCGACCTGGTCCGCCAGGGGCTTGACCGCGGTCGTCGCCACCGCGTCCACCCCGCGTTCCTCGGCAAGCCTGCGCCGGACCTCGGCGGCGACCATCTCCTCGAACGAACGGATCCGCTCAGTGATCGTCTGCCGGGCGACCCGCTCGGCGAGGCCCCCGGTTGCGGCCCCGTCGAGCATCGCGGCCAACAGGTCCGCGACCAGGGAGTCCGGTGAGAGCGCCCGCATGACCCGGTACATGAACCAGGAGCGCTGCCCCGCCCCGCCAGGGGTCGATCCGAGCGCGGTCACGGCATCTCTGGCAAGGCGGCGCAGTGTCTCGTCGTCCTCGTCGAGCAGTGCCCGCAGCAGGTCAGCGCGCATAGCCTCGCGCAGCGTGTCCGGATCCAGCTCCGCGTAGCCGCCACGCTGGTGAGCGTCGTTGTCCTCGCCTGGGCCCGCACCGCCCTCGCCGGAACCCTCGACGGACAGACCGGCACCGATCCGCGGCGGGAAGTAGAGGTCGAACAACATGTCAAAGGTGACCCGATGGGTCGGGCGCTTGCACATCGTGGCCGCGAAGGCCGCGTGCAGCGCTCCGCGGTCAAGTAGCCCGACCGCGCCGGCCGCGCGGGCCGCGTCCACGGTCTCGGCGCTGCTCACCGGCACGCCCGCCTTGCGCAGCGCGGCGGTAAACGCCACCGTGCGGTCCAGCACGCTCATCTCGGCCGTCCCATCGCCTCAGGCCACATCGGGGGCCAGATCAGGAATCACATCAGGTCATGTGCCAGGTCAGATCGGGTCAGATCGGGTCAGTTCCGACCGAGCTTGAGCTGGCCAGCCGCCCGCGCCTGGTCACTGGCGTGCTTGAGAACAACACCCAGCGTGGACGACACCGCCTCTTCGTCCAAGGTGTCGATACCCAGCGCCAGCACGGTCTGCGCCCAGTCGATCGTCTCGGCGATCGACGGCGCCTTCTTCAGCTCCATCGCCCGCAGCGCCCGGATGGTCCGGACGATGGCTTCGGCAAGCTGTTCGGGCAGCTCCGGGACACGAGCGAGGACGATCTCCTTCTCGCGCGCCGCCGACGGGTAGTCCAGGTACAGGTACAGACAGCGACGTTTGAGCGCCTCGGAGAGCTCCCGCGTCGCGTTGCTGGTCAGCACCACGAACGGACGGCGGCTGGCCACAATCGTGCCGAGCTCGGGAATCGTCACCTGGAAATCCGAGAGCACTTCCAGCAGGAGCCCCTCGACCTCGACGTCGGCCTTGTCCGTCTCGTCGATGAGCAGCACGGCCGGGTCGTTGCGCCGGATGGCGGTCAGCAACGGCCGGGGCAACAGGAACTCGTCGCTGAAGATGTCGTCATGGGTCTCGTCCCACGCCTCGTCATTACGCCCGGCCTGGATGCGCAGAAGCTGCTTCTTGTAGTTCCACTCATACAGCGCCCGAGCCTCGTCCAAGCCCTCGTAGCACTGGAGGCGGATCAGTTCGGCGCTGGTCGCGGCAGCCAGCGCCTTGGCGAGCTCCGTCTTGCCCACCCCGGCCGGCCCTTCCACGAGCAGCGGCTTGCGCAACCGGTCGGCCAGGAAGACGGTCGTGGCGATCGCATGGTCCGCAAGGTAACCAGCCGCCTCCAGGCGTCCGCGGACATCCGCCACATCGGCGAAGGCATGCTCCTGTAGCGGCATATACACCTCTCGTGTACGACTTGAGAACCGTTTCCATAGTGCCAGTGACAGGTGCGCGCGGGCGACATCACCGCGACCAGATCACTCCACCTGTTCATAGGCGAGGACGGTCAGGAACTCGACGAACTCGTCGACCAATGTCACCCGCTCGAACAGAGCCGCGGCATCGGCGTAGCGCCCGGCGTCGAACGCGCGCGCGCCGGCCGCGGACCGGATCGCGGCCAGTTCCTCGGCCTCGATGTCTCGGACGAGATCAGCGGTCACCGGCCGGCCGTCAGCCAGCCGGGCCCGTACGGCGATCCACTGCCAGAGCTGCGAACGCGAGATCTCAGCGGTGGCCGCATCCTCCATGAGGTTGTCGATGCCAACCGCGCCGGTCCCCCGCAACCAGCTCTCCAGGTAACGGATGGCTACGTTGATGTTGTTCCGCAGACCCGCTTCGGTGATCGAGCCCGGGGTGTCACGGATCGCGAGCAGCTGCCGGGCGGTCACGGCGACGTCGTCACGCCGCCGGTCGATCTGATTCGGGTGCCCGCCAAGCACGGCGTCGAACACCTCGGTGCAGACCGGCACCAGATCCGGGTGGGCGACCCAGCTGCCGTCGAAACCGTCATGGGACTCCCGCTCCTTGTCCTCGCGGACCTTTGCCAGCGCATGTGCGTTGATGGCTGGATCACGACGGCTCGGGATGAAGGCGGCCATCCCGCCGATGGCATGCGCACCACGGCGGTGGCAGGTGGCCACCAGCAGCTCAGTGTAGGCACGCAGGAACGGCACGGTCATCGTGACGGCGCCGCGGTCGGGCAGCACGAAATCAGCGCCGCGGGCGCGGAACGTCTTCACGGTGGAGAACATGTAGTCCCACCGGCCGGCGTTCAGCCCCGCGGAGTGCTCTCGCAGCTCGTAGAGGATCTCCTCCATTTCAAAGGCCGCCGGCAGTGTCTCGATAAGGACGGTCGCCCGGATCGTCCCGCGGGTGAGCCCGAGGGCGTCCTCGGCCATGGTGAAAACATCATTCCACAGCCGCGCCTCAAGGTGACTTTCCAGTTTCGGTAGATAGAAATATGGCCCGGCGCCACTCGAAACCAGCGCATGAGCGTTACGGAACACATACATCCCGAAATCGAAAAGCGCGCCGCTGACCGGTTCGCCGTCGACCAGAACATGCCGTTCCGGCAGGTGCCAGCCGCGCGGGCGCACGAGCAGGGTCGCAAGCTTCTCACCCAGGGCGTAGGTGCGGCCGTCCGCGCCCGTGAACATCAGTACCCGCATAATCGCGTCGGTCAGATTACGCTGCCCGGAGATCATATTTGCCCAGGTGGGCACGTTGGCATCCTCGAAGTCGGCCATGAAGACCCGTGCCCCGCTGTTGAGCGCGTTGATGACCATCTTCGCGTCGGTCGGCCCGGTTATCTCGCACCTGCGATCGGCCAGGCCTGGCGCGGGCGGGGCGACGACCCAGTCGCCGCCGCGGATGTCCGTGGTCTCGGCCAGGAAGTCGAGGCCCGCTCCGGCGGCGACGGACCGCTGGCGCTCACGCCGCCGCTCCAGCAGCTCAGCGCGGCGGCCAGAAAAAGCGCGCTGAAGAGCGGCGACGAAGGCGAGCGCCTCATCGGCCAGCACCGCCGCGGCGTCAGCGGGAGCGAGCCCGCTGACCACTCGGTCCACCTCCACACCTTGCGCGGCTCCGGCACCTGTTCCACCGGCCGGCCCGTCGGCACCCATCGCGTCCCCTCTCTGCTCCACGAACCCCGATCCACGAAGCCCACTCGACGAGCCGTCCACGGCACGCCGCCGGGTATCGGCGGAAGCGAAGCTACCGGCTGGTCGGCCAGGATGCGGGCGGTGGGCGCCGAAGCGATCGGCTCATCCGGTATCGGTGTGGCCCGCGGCCTTGCCAGCAGCCACCTGGACGCGGCTCCCCGCTCGACCGACGGCTCCCGGAACACGCCGTAGGACAGACCCGGACACGTGCACCACCGGACACACCGGCGGGGGCGAATATCGGCGTGGGCCCGCCTGCCGTGTGCGTGTGCGGGAAAAGAGTCCAGCATGAAGGTTGTTCTGTTCTGCGGCGGCCAGGGACAGCGTCTGCTGGAGACGGGCGCGGACCAGGTATTTGTGCCGAAACGTGCCACGGACGCGCCGAAGCCGATGCACCTGGTGGGTGGGAAACCCATTCTCTGGCACCTCATGAAATGGTATGCGACATACGGGCACACCGACTTCGTGCTCTGCGTGGGCTTCCGGGGCGAGTTCGTCCGCGCCTGGGTCGGGAATCTCGCCGGCAAGCGTGCCGACGAGCCGACGGCGCTGCCGGGTGTGCCGCGACATCATCTGCTCGACGGTGAGGCCGCCGGGTGGTCGGTCACGATCGTCGACAGCGGGCTCAGCGCGCCGGTGGGGCAACGCCTCCGGGCGGTGCGGCGCCTGGTTGACAGCGAGGACCTGTTCCTCGCGAACTACGCGGACGGCCTGTCCGACGTCCCGCTGCCGCAAATGATCGACGAGGCGCACCGGTCCGGCGCCGTCGCCACGCTGCTCGCCGTACGGCCGCCCGAGAGCATCCACACCGTCGACTTCCAGCCTCGGTCAACCACGATCAGCGAAATCGCTCCCATGGCGGAACAGGACGTGTGGGTGAACGCGGGATTCTTCGTGCTACGGCCCGCGATCTTTGACATCCTCCATCCGGGCGAGGATCTGGTCGACGCGCCGTTCGGCCGGCTGGTCCGGGCCGGTCGGCTGGGCGGCTACCGGTACCGCGGGTTCTGGCGCGCCATGGACACGGCCAAGGACCGTCTCATCCTGGAGAAGCTGTGGAGCTCCGGTGTCCGGCCGTGGGCCGTCTGGGAAGACCCAGCACATGAGCAGTTCGTCCCCTGGTGGCCCACAAGGTGACGGCGGCCGCCTCCATTCGAACATATGTGCTATCGTCGAGCACACACCGCCTGGCGGACCGGGCACATCGCCAAAGCCCCGAGCTACCGAATCCCACAGCGTCAGCCGACCAAGGAGAAGGAACCATGACGACAGCAGTCGAGCCGATCCCCACCGACTACCCCGTGATCACCCCGTACCTGCACGTCGACGGCGCGGCCGACGCCATCGATTTCTACACCCAGGTCTTGGGGGCAACCGAACGGATGCGTATCGGCGCCCCGGGAGGAAAGATCGGCCATGCGGAGCTCGTGATCGGCGCATCTATGATCATGTTGTCGGACGAGTTCCCCGAGATGGACGCGGCGGGCCCGCGGACAGTAGGCGGAACGCCGGTCAGCATCCACGTGTATGTGACGGACGCCGACGCGGCCTATGACCGCGCGGTCAAGGCCGGCGCCAAAAGCCTGCGCCCAGTCGAGAAGCAGTTCTACGGCGACCGCTCCGGGCAGTTCGAGGACCCGTTCGGTCATCGGTGGTCCGTGGCGACCCATGTTGAAGACGTCCCGGCCGAGGAGTTGGCCCGCCGCGCGGCCGAGGTCATGGGCGGCACGGCGGACGACCAGAGCTGAGCCCGTTCCCAGCGCATGGGGAAGGACCGGCGGCGTCGCCGCGGCTCATGTCCCGGCCTCTGTCCATGGGCATGGGCATGGGCATGGGCATGGGCATGGGCAGATGGTCAGGATTCCGCGTTACGGACGAGTTCGTCGGCCTCAGCCGGCCACCAGACGCCAGCTGGGGGGTTCTCCCGGCCGCACTCCCCGTCGCTCGCCCCTGGAACTTTGATCCAGAGCAACGCGTCCGCCCGCGGGCTGGCGGTGTCGGTGGTCGGCGCGGCCCCGAGCCCTCGGCCGGGTGGGTTGCACCAGGGATCTCTGATATTGCCATCGGTCGGGCCCCGTCCATTGCGCGAGGTGTCGACGACGAAATGCGCACCGCCGATCAGCGCCGCGATCACTTCGGCGCGGGCTATCTCGTCCCCGGTCCGGTAGTAGTTCGACACGTTGACCGCGAAGCCACGGGTCCGCCGCACCCCGGCCCGACTCAGCCGGTCCGCGATGACCGGAGCCGCCGTCCATCCACAGTTGGCACCGTCGAGGTAGACGCTGGTACGGGCCAGCCCGCCGTAGACGTCGACGGCGTCGTTCAGCAACTGATAACGCTCCCGCTGCTGGACCGCGGGCAGGCTGTCCATCTGCGCGAGCGAATCCGGCTCCAGGATGACAACGGCGGCACGGGCACCGATTCCCGCTGCCACCTGCCGGGTGAACGCCCGGTAGGCGGCAGCGTCGGGTTCTCCCCCGGCGGAGAACCCGGCACCGACATCACGGTGCGGAATCGCATAGACCATGAAGACCGCTGTGGCGCCGGCCCGTTCCGCCTGCGCGCTACGCGCCGCCACCTCAGCCTGAACACCGTCACGCAGCCAGTCCCCCACCGAGAAGGCGATCGGCTTGGCCGCGATCGCCGCCGCGCTCGCCCCATTGGCGGCGTCCTGACGTGCGGCCATGGCTGGTTGGCTGTTCGGATCGACGAGAAAGGGCGCGCGGGGCACCGGGCCGTGCGGTCCGGCGCCCGCCACGGCGCCACGACCGGCCGGGTCACCCGCGGGGCACTGCGCGCCGACCGCGTGAAGTGGCCCGGCGCCGTTCGCCGCCGTGCTGGCACTCCGGGTCGGCCTTCCCGCGCCACACCCACCAGTAGCCAGCATGGCGGCGAGGGCCGCGGCTGCCGCCAGACCGACGGCTCGCGTCCGGCGGTGGCTGGCCCGGCGCCGGACGACATCGATACGCCACACCAACCTGGAGATCAGTACAATCACTTTCATCCCACTTGAACCCAGGTGGCGACAGATGGAACGCCCGCGCCGTTGGTCACAAAAAGCATGTACCAGTCTGACGGAAGAAGATTGGGATTCTGGGGCACCTCCAGTGTGAGGTTGCCAGCTGTCTGTTGAACGATCGGTAACGCCACGGAACGCTGCTCGGTGTCGGTGACATGGGTGTAGGCACCCGGGCGGATCAAACGCACCTTTGTCACCGGCTGCGACGATGCCACAGTGATCATCGATCCGCGGATTATCCGCGGCGGCGCCGAGATGACTTTCGGACGGTCACCCCGGTAGAGGTAGCCGGGCGAGTAGACCTCGACCCGGGTCTCGAACGTGTTGTCGTCGCTCAACGGATTCGAACCGAAGACAGCCACCCGCCCGTCCGGGAGCAGCAGGTATTCGGAGTGGTAGTCACGGCCGACGTGCGGGTCCGCCGCCGCGGTGAAGGAGCTCGTATCCGGATGGTAGATCTCGGCGACCCGGGAGTCCCTGGCCCGGTAGCCGGTGGAACCACCGGAGACGAGCACGGTGTCGTCAGGAAGGATCACCGCGCCGGGGTACCGCCTGACCCTCGACATGTCGGGGCCGCGCTGGTAGCGCGGGGCAGGCGAATCAAGATCTACGATCGCGGTCCGGGCAGTCGCCGCCTGGGTGTCGCCGACCCCGCCACCGGCAATGAACATCACCTTCTGCTCCTGGGCCGGAGCGAGCATGATCGTCCCTGCCGTCTCGTTGAATTCCGGCCCGGGCAGCCCGTCGACCGGCTGGAAGGCGTTGGTCGCCAGGTTCCACAGGCCTGGCTGGCGCTCCGCGACACCCGCCGGGCCGTAGCCCGCGTTGGCGCCGGAGAAGAACAGCCTGCCGTCACCGGCGAGTAACAGAGCTGGATAGGTGGGAAAAACCTTCCGGAGATCCGGCTGGTCGTGCCATGTCCCGATGACCGAGCTGAACAACTCGGTATTGCCCTGGTCGATGTCGCCGTTGCCGTCGAGCCCAGAAACCGCCACCACCAGGCCGCTGGCCAGGGTCACCAACGTCGGATACCACCGGGCATGGTTCAGCTCACCGGTCTTCTCATATCGCTCGGTCACCGGGTTGAAAAGGTAGGAGTCCTTGAGCCCCTCGTACTCGTGCTTCTTACCGTCCGGGGAGTCCGGTGCAAGAAGTTCGTATTTCTTGGTGCCCCCCGCTATCAGCAGATCACCATTCGGGAGAAAGGCGTGCCCGGCGCAGAAGACATCCCATGGTGTGTGGACATCGGTAAAGGTGTTCGCGATCGGATCCCACAGCACGGTCCTGAACTTCTTCGCGTCAAAACTGCCCTGGTCGTTACCGGAGCCAGCCATGAGCAGGACCTTCCCGGTATGCAGCATCGCCGCGTGGATCGACCGCGTGCCGCTGTCCGCGACAACGTCCCAGCGTCCATGGCCGCGCATGTAGTCCGGCCGGTGGGACCGCCACTGTTCGTAACGCGCCGCGGTCCACGAAACGGCGAACGGGCCGTTGCCCACGAGGATGACGAGAAGAAAGGCACCGAACCGCAGCATGCGCCACCTGCGCAGCCGGTTGGCCCGGCCGGGCGAGGCCGGCAGCACGGCCATCAGGTCAGCTCCTCAAGCAGGCCGTCGCGGGACACCCGCCGACGCCGCGGCCGGAGCTTCATAGTGACGTCCTCCAGGTGGCCGCCAGCCGCCGAGTAACCGCTGGAGGCCGAAAAACCGCCGGGCACCGGCCGCCCGTTCGCCCGCCCCATCCCGATCGGCCGCCCCATCCCGATCGGCCGTTGGACGACGGCCGCCGCTCTGATCACTTTCTGCCTGGTCGCCGCAACGGGCCGAGCCGGATCTCCCGGCGGCAATGTGGGCGCCGGGCGGGCCAGCCACCGAGTGTTCTGCTCGCTGTAGGCCCTCGCGCGCGCCGCCGCTGGTGGCACTGTAGGCGGCGCTGTGGATGACATGGCCATCATGATCATGTCCTCAACGGCCTCCCCGCGCCACCCGATCGGAGCGGCCACCAGCACGACCGGCCGGGCCGCGGGCCGCGGCGCGGGCCGCGCACGCATCCCGTCGAGTTCCTCCAGCAGGCTCACGGACACCTGGCCCGCGGGCCGGACAGGCACGACAGCCGGCGGCGGGGCCGCCGCTGAGCCACTGCCTCGAGCGAGCCGCTGGCCGGCAGCCGTGGACACCGCCCACATGACAACGGGTGCCAGGCAGCTGAGCAGCGACAGCACCGCCCAGACCATGTTGGCCGGGTACACGTTGCCACAGGCTGCCGCGACGGTGATGGAACCCGTGGAGAGCATCGCCCAGAAGAGGTGTTTTCGGAAGGTCAGGAGCCGATCGGGGCTGGCGCTACGCCCCTTGGGAGTGACGACGAAACCGAGTGGACGCCGCAGTAACGCGCCGACAAAGGCGGTCGAGTAAAAGGGGGTACACAACATCGAGACAAAGATTCCGGAGATTCCGGCGGTTCCCTTCTCCTCATGCGGGCTGATATTGAAACGCCGCAGCCAGATGTAGAGGAGAAGCCTCGCCACCGCGACATCGATGTAGAGGGCCAACCAGGACGATATGCGCACCGTGACTCCGCTGGAGCCCAGCGCCATATAGCTGACGGTGAGCAGCATCCCCATCAGCCAGGTGAGGGCGACCGTCGGATAGTGCAACATCAGGATCAGGTAGTGCAGGCGGCCTCCCCACGACAGCTTCCGCAGCCGGCGCACCGACTCGGTCACCATGACCTCGTTGGAGCCGCGTGCCCATCGCAGCTGTTGGCTGAAGAAGTCGGTCCACGTCGCCGGCCCCTCGCCGACAGCGACAACATCGGGTGTGTACACCGATTTCCACCGCCGGCCGGTTTCCGGGTGGCGCGCCCCGTGCACGGCGAAGGAGGTGGCCAGATCCTCGGTGATCGAATCCTGGAACCCGCCGATCTGCTCCCATGCCGCGACACGGTAGGCGTGGTTCGTCCCGACGAACATTCCGCAGTTGAACCGGTTCGCGGCGCGCTGGATCACTGAATGGAACATGTAGTTCTGGGCTTCGGCACCGCGGGTGAGGAAGTTCCGGAAGTTTCCGTAGACCTGCGGTCCCACGACGAAGGCGACCTCGGGGTCCCGGAAGTAGCCAAGCATGCGCGCGGCGAAGTTCGGTAACGGTATGTGGTCAGGATCGACCGACATGACGATGTCGTAGGACGCACCGTGGGCGGCCAGCCATGAGTTGTGGTTGCCGTGCTTGGTGCGGGTGCGAAAACGCCCCTTCGGCTCGTTCCACCGTTCGACCCCGTTGCGGGAGAAATGATGGACCCCGATGTCCGCACACATCGCCCGGACTCCCGGATCATTCCCCTCGTCGAGTAACCAGATGTCAATCGGCGTGCCATAGTGGATCCGCCGGGCCGCGATCAGGGTGTCACGCACGACATCGATCGGTTCCTTTGCCGGCACGATCGTCGTCGTGAAGGCGATCCGCAGGCCGGCCGCCGGCCGCACCGGCACCGGATTGCGCATGATAGACGCGGACCAGCAGAGCGTGATCGAGTTAAGCAACCGAATTCCCTCGGAAATGACGATCAGCAGGAACATGACGGCATTGCCGAGACGGACCGGGGCCGCCAGGTACGCGCCCCGGGGAAAATGATCCGGCTGGACCAGCCAGACAAAGAACAACGACGACAACCCGACGGTGGCCACCAGCAGCGGCAGCACCATCCACAGCTCGCGGCCAACCATGACCCGGCGATAGGCGACCCGGTATCTTCCGCTCGCGGCCGGCAGGGTAAGCGGGCCCGCAAGGCTCGAAAAAGACGTGTAATCGTAGGCCAATTTTGTTCCAAGGGCTCGTGCCACCGACAGGGGAAAGCCACCGAAATCGGTCCGTTCTCGACCTGTTCGCCGGCTGCGATCCGATCACCAGGAAGGCGGGGGCGCCCACGTGCCTCGGCGCCGCCCGCGCTCGTCATCAGGCCGGGTCACCCACGACCCGGGTGAAGCAGCCAACCAGCTGCCACCCGGCCCCGCCCACGCTGAGCGTGACGCCGGCCGCGAGGCTGAGCCACAGGCCCAGGCCCACGTGTGTACTGGCCACGGGATGGTCCGTCTGGAATGTACCGATCCGTAGCTGGAGGAGTTTCGCGGCCAGGGGATCCCCCGCATCGATCTCGGCCGTGGCGAGGACGGTGATCACAAGACCGGCCGACGCCAGCGCGAGGGACAGTGGACGCGCACGCCGCCTGTCCGGTGACAACAGGCAGGATGCGGCGCAGACAACACCCAGCAGCAGCACGACTGTACCGTTGGCCGACAGCTCCAGTCCGGTACGGCTGACCGCAAGCAGGACCGCCCCGCGATCGGACAGGGTCGCGCCCGCCCATGGCAGGAGCGTCCCCGCCGCCGCGGTCATCCCCGCGGCGCCGCATCCCACAATGATCAAATCCGCGGATGGGAACCTGGCTACGTACTCAAGGCCCGCGGGTGAGCCGTCCGATTCGCGAATCGACAAGCTGCCCCCTTCGACACCGGCACAACCACATCAACCCAATGGGTACCTGGTATCGCACAACCACGTCCGGATTTCTCATGATCACGTTCGCAACCAGTGACAAGATGTCCGGACCTGTCCGTTGCGGGCCAAGAGGTACATCCGGACGCCCCGGCCCGCCCCGCGCGCCTCCTGGCGGCGCCGGCACGGCGGTTCTCAGACCACCAGATGGCCGTCGCCGACGCCGACCCAGGTTGTCGACGTGAGCTCGCTGGGGCCCATCGGCCCGCGAGCGTGCAGTTTCTGCGTGGAGATACCGATCTCCGCGCCGAAGCCGAATCGTTCACCGTCGGTGAAACGGGTAGAGGCGTTGACCATGACCGCAGCGCTGTCGCAGGTTGCGACGAAGCGGCGGGACGCCTCCAGCGAGCGTGTGATGATCGCCTCGGTGTGCCCGCTGCCCCATTGCCGGATATGGGCCACGGCCTCGGCCAGGGAGCCCACCACCCGGACCGCCATGTCCAGCGAGAGGTACTCGGTGGCCCAGTCCTGCTCCGTCGCGGGCAGCGCGGACGGGTCGTGCGCGCGGACCGCGTCGTCGCCGTGGATCGTCACCCCGGCCTGGCGGAGCGCGGTGAGGACCCGGGGCAGGAAGGCGTCGGCGACACCCACGTGCACCAGCAGTGTCTCGGCCGCGTTGCACACCGACACCCGCTGGGTCTTGGCGTTGAGGACGATCGCCAGCGCCTGGTCGAGATCCGCGTCGACGTCGACGTACACATGGCAGTTACCGACCCCGGTCTCGATCACGGGCACGGTGGACTCCGCCACCACCGCACGAATCAGACCGGCCCCGCCCCGCGGGATCAGCACATCCACAAGACCGCGCAATCGCATGAGCTGCTTGACGGACTCGTGGTCGGCACCGGGCACGAGCGCGACCGCGTCGGCGGGCAATCCAGCTCCGGCCGCTGCCTCCCGCAGCACCGCGACCAGCGCGGCATTGGTACGCGCGGCCGACGCGCTGCCGCGCAGCAACACGGCGTTACCGCTCTTGAGACACAGCCCAGCCGCGTCCACCGTCACGTTCGGACGCGCCTCGTAGATGATCCCGACCACGCCGAGAGGCACCCTGACCTGGCGCAGCTCTATGCCGTTGGGAAGCCGCCGACCACGGACCACCTCGCCAACCGGGTCGTCGAGGGCCGCCACCTTGCGCAGACCGCCGGCAATGGCGACGAGGCGGTCCGTGGTGAGGGTCAACCGGTCAACCATGGCCGTACCGGTGCCCGCGTCGCGGGCCATCGCGACATCCTCGGCGTTGGCCTGGAGAACTGGCTGACCAGCGGCCAGGATGGCGTCCGCCATCGCGTACAGGGCACGGTCCTTGTCCGCGCGCGACAGCGGCGCGAGCGTGGCCGCGGCCGCACGGGCCCGGACCGCGGTCTGGCGGACGTCCTCGGCAATGGTGTTCATGATCAGTTCCTTCCGACCCGACGCCTGCCACCGGAACGCGCCCCACCGCTCAAGGGCCAGAAACGGGTATGTTCCGCGCCGCCGGAGGTTGATGTCCCCGGTTCACTACAGAGGTTACCGGCCTTCTTCTGGAAAACGCCCTCGACGCGGTGCCGAAGCGGCCGCTCCCGGGACGGGCGGGCCGCCGTCCGGGACCCGCGTGTGGAACCGCCGGAGGCGCACCTTACCGTGCATGGCATGCTCACGCTGCACACATCCGACTGGCATCTCGGCCGCGCCCTGCACGGGTTCGATCTGTCGGCGGCCCAGGCCGTGTTCGTCGACCACCTCGTCGAGGTTGTTCGTGTCGAGCAGGTCGACCTCGTTGTCGTCGGTGGGGACGTGCACGACCGGGCCATCCCACCGGTCGCGGCCATGCGGCTGTTCGACGAAGCGCTCTCCCGGATGCGCGATGCCGGCGCGCGGGTTGTGGTGATCAGCGGTAATCACGACGCCCCCGCGCGCCTTGGTGACAAGGCCGGGCTGCTCGATCCCCGGGTCCGCATCCGCACGGAGGTGGCTGCCGTCGCCGATCCCGTGACCGTCGAGGACTCCCACGGCCCGGTCCACGTCTACGCCATCCCCTACCTCGAGCCGGCCGCGGTGGCGGCGACCCTGGCGGACGCCGCCACCAGCGACGGCGTCACCACAGACAGCGCCACCACAGACAGCGCCGCGAGCGACACCGCCAGCACGGATGCCGCCACCGGCACCCTTGCGGCCGACACCGCCACCGGAGACGCCGGGGTGGCCCGGACAGTGCCAGCCGGTACCGCGGCAACCCATGCGTCGATCATGCGGCAGGCGATGCGTGCCGTCCACGCCGCGCGCGCTCGCCGCGGCGGACGCAGCATCGTCTGCGCCCACGCGTGGGTGCATGGCGGCACGGGCAGCGACAGTGAGCGCGACATCAGCGTCGGTGGGCTGGCTGCGGTCCCCGCGGACCTGTTCACCGGGATCACCTACACCGCCCTCGGCCATCTCCACAAGCCGCAGGCCCTGCGCGACGGCCTGCGCTACAGCGGCTCACCGCTCGCCTACTCGTTCTCGGAAGCGGCGGACGCCAAGTCCTCCCTGCTGGTCGAGCTGGACGCGACCGGCCTGGCCGGTGTCGAGGAGATCCCGGTGCCGCTGTACCGCAGCCTCGCCCGGCTGCGGGGCACCCTGGCGGATCTCATGACCTCGGCTGTCTACGAAGCGCATACCGGTGACTTCGTGTCAGTCGTGCTCACCGACCCGGTCCGCCCGATGGACGCGATGACGACCCTGCAACGCCGGTTCCCGTATACGCTCACCCTGAGCCATGAACCGGTTACTGGCGGGGCCGCGGACGGGCTCAACTACCGGCAGCGTATTCGCGGGCGCACCGATCTGGCCGTCGCCGAGGCGTTCCTCACCCATGTGCGGGCCGAGCCCGACGAGCGCGAACGGTCGTTGCTGCGGGCGGCGTTGGATGACGCCCGGCTGTCCGAGGACGCCGCCTGATGCGTCCCCACCGGCTGGAGCTCACTGCCTTCGGGGCGTTCCCGAACAGCGTCGAACTGGACTTCGACCAGCTCAGGGCAGGCGGTCTGGTGCTGCTGTGCGGCGAGACCGGCGGCGGGAAGAGCACCCTGCTCGACGCGCTCGGGTTCGCCCTGTACGGCACTGTCCCGGGGCTACGCGCCCGCGCCCGCGACCTGCGCTCGCATCACGCCGACGCCAGCACGGCGCCGTGGGTGCGGCTGGAGTTCAGCCTGTCCGGTCGGCGGTTCCGGATCGCACGCACCGCGCCCTGGGAGCGACCGAAACGTGGCGGCGAGGGCAGTGTCCGGGTGAACCCGACCGCGCTGCTCGAGCGGTGGGCCGGCGCCGGTTGGGAGGTGGTGGCCCAGCGCAACGATGACGTGGGCCTGGAGGTCGGCCGGCTGCTGGGGATGACCGCCGAACAGTTCTTCCAGGTGATCATGTTGCCGCAGGGGCACTTCGCCGATTTCCTGCAGGCGGACCACGATGCCCGGGAGCGGCTGCTCAAGCGGCTGTTCAGGGTCAACCGGTTCGAGCACGCCGAGCAGTGGCTCGCCGACCAGGCAAAGATCGCGGATGAGAGAGCGGCGAACGCGCGCGGAGAACTTGTCCGGGTGGTGGCACGTGCGGCCGAAGCCGCGGAGACGGCGGAACCCGCTGACCCCGAGGCCGACCCGGAGTGGGTCGCCGGCCTCGCCGCGTCCGCCGCGGTGGCGGCCACCGCGGCGGACGATCGGGCCGCGGTGGCGGCGGACACCCGCCGGCACGCTGAGGACTCCCTTGAGCAGGCTCGCGCGCTCGCCGAGCGCCAGTCCGAACGCCGCGGCCTGCTGGCGCGGCTTGCGACGCTGGAAGCGGAGCTCCCCGCGATGGAGACGATGGCCACCGAACTCGACGCGGCCCGGCGCGCCAGTCCGGTGCGCCGGGCGCTGGAGCACGTGTGGGACCGTGCGGACAGCCTCGAGCGGGCGCGTTGTGCCCAGGATGCCGGGCGTGACAGGCTGCGGCTGCTGGGTGCCCGCCACGACGCGTCCGTCGACGAGTTGGCGCGGCTGTCCCGGCTCAGCCACACGGATGTGGGACGCTTGGAGCAGCTGTCCCATGTCCTGGCCGGAGTGGAGGCCGACGACGCCGCGGCGCAGGCGGCCGAGTCCGATGCCGAGAGCCACGCGGCAGCGCTCACCGCGCTTACCGAGTATCTGCGAACCGAGCTGCCGCAGCGGCGGCACGTCCTCGAGGACCGGCTGAACCGGGCCCGAGCCAGCGCCGCGGCGCTCCCCGGAGCGCGGGAACAGGCCCGGGTGGCAGCGGAGCTGGCCAGCACCGTACGGCAACATCACGAATCCATGACCCGTGCCGACGAGGCTGAGCGGACCGCCCGCGACGCCCGCATCCTGGCCAGCGACATCCGCCGCCAGCGGTTCGACGCGATCACCGCCGAGCTGGCCGCCGCTCTGGTCGACGGCTCCCCCTGCCCGGTCTGCGGCTCGCTCGCCCACCCCGACCCCGCCGAGGTCCGGGCGGACCACGTCGACAAGGACGACGAGCTGGCCGCCGAAGCCGAGGCCAGCCGGCTCACGGCAGTCGCAACCGACGCGCGCCGCGATGCCGACCGGCTCGATGAGCGAATTCGCACTCTGCTGGGTGAACTCGCCAACCGGGTGGAGCCCGCCTGGAGCACGGCGGAAACAGGATCGGCACGTGCGGACGGCGAACCACCGTCCCGTGCGGTCGAGTCGTTCGCGACGGTCACCGTGGTCGGAGTCATCGACTCGGCCCCGCACGGCGCGGGCGGCACCGGCGCGGGCGGCGACGCCGCTGACGGCCATGACGTTCACCGCGGCAGCAGCGGCAACAGCGGCAACAGCGATGGCAACGACGGTGGCGACGCCGACCCGCGGCGCCGGGATCTACCGGTTGCTCCCGAGCCAGCCGCCGAGGGGTTCGAACGGACCGCGGCGGACCTCGCCAGCCACGCCGACATGCTTGCCGCCACCGCCGCCGATCTCCCACCCGCGGAGCAGGCGCTTGCCCTGCTCCGCGAGGAGGAGACACGAGCCGCCGCGGAGGTGGCCGGTCATGTGTCGGCCCAGCAGCTCGCCCGCACCCATGCGGAGGAATACCGGGTACGGGCCGCCCGGCAGCGTTCGGGCATTCCGCCGGAACTGCGGGACCCCGACCAGCTGGCGGCACGTCAGCGCGAGATCGCACAGTTCGCGGACGCGTACACCGAGTGCCACGCCGCCGCCGCGGCGGCGGTCTCGGCGGAGGAGGAACACCGCCGGGCGTCAGCCGCGGCCGACGGTGACGCCCGCGCCGCGGGCTTCCCGGACACGGCCACCGCCCGAGCCGCCTGCCGGGAGGACAGCTGGCTCGCCACAACACAGACGCGGCTGGACGCCCACCGGGACGATCTGGTCGGGGTGCGATCCCGGTTGGCCAGCCCTCAGCTGGCCGTCGACCCGCAGGCGCCGGTACCGCTGGCCGACCGGGAGGCAGCCGCGCTAGCCGCCCGGGAGGCGCACGAGGAGGCGCTCGCCGCGGCGGCGCGGGCGGGCGACCGGCTCAGGCGCCTGTCTGGCCTGGTCGCCGTCTTCGCCGAGGCGTTCGCGGCGGTGGCGCCGCTGCGCGAGGCCGCCCAGCACATACGCGGCCTCGCCGACGTGGCCGCGGGACGCGGTGACAACCGCCAGGGCATGCCCCTGTCGAGCTTTGTCCTCGCCGCCCGGCTCGAGGAGGTCGCGGCCGCGGCGAGCGGGCGGCTGTCGGCGATGAGCGGCGGCCGGTTCACCCTGGTCCACGATGTCGGTGAACGCCGCGACCGGCGGCGCCGGGCCGGTCTCGGGCTGCTCGTCGAGGATGCCTGGACGGGCCGGCGGCGTGACACCGCCACCCTGTCTGGTGGGGAGACCTTCCAGGCCGCGCTCTCCCTGGCGCTGGGACTCGCGGACGTGGTCACCGCCGAGTCCGGCGGTCAGGCCATGGACGCGCTGTTCATCGACGAGGGCTTCGGCAGCCTCGACCCCGACAGCCTGGAGGAGGTCATGAACGTCCTGGACGACCTGCGCTCCGGCGGCCGGCTGGTCGGCATCGTCAGCCACGTCGCCGATCTGCGCCAGCGCATCCCCACCCAGGTCACCGTCATCAAGAGCGCCCGTGGCAGCCATGTCCGGACCAGCCTCGCCTGACCGGCGGGATGCTTCCAGGGCACCGGTCGCGCTGTGCTCCTTCAGGCTCCGCACGGCCGACAAGGCCCGCACGGCCGACAACGCTGGAGCCGGCGGCCAGCGCTGGCAGGACCGTCCAGACCGGCGCCCATGAGCACGCTGGCGAAACGCCAGCTGGCGTCTGCTGGCGCCCGGCTCGGCGTCAGCGGCGCGACTGGAGGAGAACGAGGTCGTCACGATGGACGATCTCGCGCTCGTAGAACGAGCCAAACTCAGCCGCAAGATCGGATGTTGAACGGCCCAGCATCCCCGGCAGCTCCGCCGCGTCGTAGGCGACCAGCCCCCGGGCGACCGACAGGCCCGCCGGACTGACCAGGTCAACCGGGTCACCGGCGGAGAAGTCACCGTCAACCTTGGTGACCCCGGCAGGTAACAGCGACACCCGGCGGTCGACCACCGCGGCCACCGCACCGCTGTCCAGAAACAGCCTGCCCTGCGGGATTGTCGCGTGTTCCAGCCACAGCAGGCGGGACGCCCGGCGCGGGCCGGTCGGGTGGAACACCGTGCCCACATCGGCGCCGGCAAGAGCGGCGGCCGCGTTCCCCGCCGACGTGATGATTGTCGCGACCCCGCCCGAGGCGGCCATCCGAGCCGCCTCGATCTTCGTTGCCATACCACCGATCCCGACCCCGGCGCTGCCGGTGCCGCGGGTGCCGACCCCATCGAGATCCGCGTCCGCCCGGACCTCACGGATCATGGTGGCCGGGCCGCGCCGCGGGTTGGCGTCATAGACACCATCCACGTCGGAGAGCAGGAGCAGCAGATCCGCGGAGACGAGATGCGCGACGATCGCCGCGAGACGATCGTTGTCCCCGACCCGGATCTCCTGGGTGGCGACGGCGTCGTTCTCGTTGACGATGGGAACGACGCCGAGTTCCAGCAGCCGGTCCAAGGTGGTCCGGGCGTTACGGTAGTGCGTGCGGCGGATCACATCGGTAGCGGTGAGCAGCACCTGGCCGACCCGATACCCGGCCGTCCCGAACTCGGTGGCGTAACGGTGCACGAGCATGCTCTGACCGACGCTCGCCGCGGCCTGCAGGGTCGCGAGATCTCGAGGCCGCCGGGTCAGCCCCAGCGGCGCGAGGCCCGCGGCGATGGCACCCGACGAGACCAGCACCAGCCGACCCGCACGCGCCAGCAGTGCCCGCACCAGCGCATCGACGCGATCACCGTCGATACCGCCGCTCGCGGTCGTCAAGGACGACGAACCGACCTTCACCACAATCCGGTTGGCCCGTGCCACAAAGTCACGAACAGTCACACATCGGCCCTGTCACGAGTCACCCTCGTCGTCCCCAGCGCCGCTGGCATGATCAGCTGCCCGGCGAGCGAAGCGTTGAGCCCTGGTCAACCGGGTGGTGCTGCGGAGCCTGTCGTCACTGCCGCGAGGGCCGAGAGTGGATCCCACCGAGACCGCCTCAGCTCCCCATGAGCCGGCGGCCGTGGATCCACCGGCGGCCGAGCCGGCAGGCAGAGCATCACGCCGCCCACCACGCCCACCACGCCCGCTCAGGTGCGGCTCCCAGTCAAAGGTGACATCGCCGATGGTCACCGCGACACCGGGTTCCGCCCCCAGCCGAGCGAGCTCAGCCTCCAGACCGAGACGAGCCAGCCGATCGGCGAGGAAGCCGACCGCCTCATCGTTACCGAAGTCGGTCTGCCGGACCCATCGCAGGGGTTTGGCACCGGTCACCACGAACCCGTCATCGTGTGCGCGGACGGCGAAATCAGGCTCATCAACCGCGCGGGGGCGGAGAACGACCCGCTGGGAGATCCGCGCCGGCTGTAGCGCCCGATGTTCGGCGACCCGTTCAGCCAGGGCGAGCGAGAGCGTACGGACGCCCTCCCGGGTGGCGCTGCTCACGGCGAACACAGCCAGCCCACGAGCGGCGATCTCGGCCGTGACCAGGTCTGCCAGGTCACGGCCATCCGGTACGTCAATCTTGTTGAGGACGACCACCCGCGGCCGGTCCGACAGGTCCGCGGAGTAGGCGGCCAGTTCGGCCTCGATGACGTCGAGGTCGCTGACGGGATCACGGCCGGGCTCGAGGGTGGCGCAGTCCAGCACGTGCACGATGACCGAGCAGCGCTCGATATGGCGCAGGAACTCAAGCCCCAGGCCGCGTCCGGAACTGGCGCCGGGGATCAGGCCTGGGACGTCGGCCACCGTGTACGGCGGAAGGTCACCGGCCAGCGCCACGCCGAGGTTCGGTACGAGGGTGGTGAAGGGGTAGTCCGCGATTTTGGGCTTGGCCGCGCTGAGCACCGAGACCAGCGAGGACTTGCCCGCGCTGGGAAAGCCCACCAGCGCCACGTCCGCGACGGTCTTGAGCTCCAGGACGGCGTCAAGCCGCTCCCCCGGCTCGCCGAGCTCCGCGAACCCCGGGGCCTTGCGCCGAGCGGAGGCAAGGGCCGCGTTGCCCCGGCCACCGCGGCCACCGCGGGCGATGACCAGCTCGCTCCCGGCGCCGACAAGGTCCGCGACCTGCTCGCCGTCCGGCCGTAGGACGACCGTGCCGTCCGGCACTGGCAGCACGAGATCGACACCATCCGCGCCATGCCGGTTGGAGCCCTGGCCCGGACGACCGCCAGAGGCCCGCTGATGGGGGTGGAAGTGGAACTCGAGCAGGGTCGTCACGCTCGGGTCAACCCGAAGAACGACGTCCCCGCCACGCCCGCCGTTACCGCCGTCAGGGCCACCGAGCGGTTTGAACTTCTCCCGGTGAACCGACGCGCAGCCAGGCCCGCCGTCCCCCGCGATGACGTGGAGGACGACCCGGTCGACGAAGGTGGGCACCGCTGCCTTTCTCCATCGTCGTTACGTCACTCGCCGCGTGCCTGGCGTGGAACCTCCGGACGCGCGAAAAGCCTCATCTCACGCGGGCGTCGGCCCACCTGATCGAATGGCCGCCGACGTCAGGCGGCCACCAGCTCCTCGACAGAAATGATATTGATGACCCGGCGACCCCGGCGGGTACCGAACTGGACATGCCCGGCGACCAACGCGAACAGTGTGTCGTCACTGCCCCGGCCCACCTGTGAGCCGGGGTGGAAGTGCGTGCCCCGCTGGCGAACAATGATCTCGCCTGCCTTGACATACTGACCACCGAAACGCTTGACACCGAGCCGCTGGGCGTTGGAGTCACGGCCGTTGCGCGAGGAGCTCGCGCCCTTCTTGTGTGCCATGTCGTTCAGGCCTTCCCGGTCTCGATACCGGTCACCCGCAGGCGGGTGAACTTCTGGCGGTGGCCCTGCCGCTTGTGATAACCGGTCTTGTTCTTGAATTTGTGAATTCTGATCTTAGGACCCTTGACGACCTCGACGACCTCCGCTGTCACCTCGACAGCCGCGAGCGCGTCCCTGTCGTGGGTCACCACGTCACCGTCGACAAGCAGGAGCGCCGGCAGGTTGACGGTCACGCCCGGCTCGCCCTTGACGAGCTCGACGTCAACGACATCGCCGACGGCGACCTTGTGCTGCTTGCCGCCGCTGGCCACGACCGCGTACACCGGTTCTCCTTGCTGAAGTCGGACGGGCATCTCCCACACGGCGGAAACACAGCCGTGCCCGGCCCTGATTGCACTACCTTAACAGGCGCTTGCGCCAACCCGACACCGGCGGCCCCGCCCCCGCGCCGCGACCCGGGCCACAGGGCGTATCCGGCCATGGCACCGATGAACCATGGCGTGTCGTCGACCAGCGCGCAACCATCGGAACGAGCACTGCGCTCCCGGCTGGCGGCCAGTGCCCGAGCAGGGCCAACAGGCAACGGGTGGCCGCCGACAGCGCGACGCGAGCCGCGCGCATCGTCCGCGGCCTGGGTGGGGGTTGGGCCACGATGGGCTGGCAGATTGTGATCTGGGTGGCCGGTGCCACCACGGCCGCCGCTGTCCTGACCGCCGGCTGGCCGCTGGTGTCCTCAGCCCGGACAACGGACCCCCGGCGGCGGTCCGTGACGATCGCGGCCTCCGCGGTGGTCGTCACAACGGTGCTCGGGGTCGCTCTCAACGGGCTGGTGGGCCTGCCAGCCGGAGTACGCGCGACGTGGGCGCTCAGTACAGCCTACGCGGCCTGCTGGCTCGCGGTGCGTGCCCGCGGGCTTTCCAGGGACGGCTGCGCCTTCCGTGGCCGGCCGCAGGCCGCCGCCGCGGGCAGCGATGCCCACAGCGATGCGCTCTCCGCCCAGGACGACGTCGTCCAGGCTCTGGTCGTCGCCTCGTACGCCCTGCAAATGGGCGACAACAGCCGTGCCAGCGCGGCGGTTGACGGCGCGTTGCGACGGTCCCGCGCGCGGCTGGACGCGCTCGTGCGCGAGTGCGACCAACGCGACCTCATCCGCCGAGAAGCGGCGCAGCACTGGGCCACCGGCGAAGCCTGACCAGCCAGCGGCCACGGCGTGTTCCGGGAGTCGTCGTTCGATCAGTGAGCGGCGTCCGGGTGGATGAGCCGATCAGACCCAATGATCAGGAGGCCTGGTCCAGCGCGGCGCTGGACCAGGCCACTGTCAGCGCGCATGCCTCAGCACACGCATCAGCACAAGGACACCTACCCGGTGTGGGCGGCCTCACCGCTCTCCTGCGGTGCCGCGACCGCGCGTGACGCCCGCCGACGACCGGTCGCACGAGCCCCGGCGGATCGGGCAGCGTTCGATGACGGCGGCGCCGAACTGACCGGCCCGCCGTCGTCCTTCGCACCGTTGCTCGTCGCGCCATTGCTCGTCGTGGCGTTGTCCGTCACGCCGGGGCTGACCGCGTCCCCGGGCACGGTCGCCTCAACCGGCCTGGCAGGGGAGAGGCCCGTATCCGTGGTCACGGAGCCCGCCTCCACGACAGCGGCGTCCACGGTCTGGCCGCTCGGGCCGGCCTCGGCCGTCGTGCCCGCCGCGGCCGTGCCCGCCGTCGGCGGCCCCGGTACCGCGGGGCTGGACGCCCCTGAGCTTCGCGCGGGCGGTGCGGCCTGACCGTCCAGATGCACGATGACACCACGCCCGCCGCAGTGGGCACAGGGCTCACTGTAGGCCTCGAGCAGCCCCTGGCCCACCCGCTTGCGGGTCATCTGCACCAGCCCGAGGCTCGTGACCTCCGCGACCTGATGCCGGGTGCGGTCCCGGCCGAGGCATTCGGTCAGGCGCCGCAGCACAAGTTCGCGGTTGCTCTCCAGGACCATGTCGATGAAGTCGATGACGATGATCCCGCCGATGTCGCGGAGCCGGAGCTGGCGGACGATCTCTTCGGCGGCCTCCAGGTTGTTCTTGGTGACCGTCTCCTCGAGGTTGCCGCCCTTGCCGGTGAACTTGCCGGTGTTCACATCGATGACGGTCATCGCCTCGGTGCGATCGATCACGAGCGACCCGCCCGAGGGCAGCCACACCTTGCGGTCGAGGGCCTTGGCAAGCTGCTCGTCGACACGGTAGGTGTCGAACACGTCGGCCGTGCCGGCCTGGCGCCGGACCCGATCGCGCAGGTCCGGCGCCACCATGTCGACGTAGTCCTCGATCATCGTGGCTTCCTCGTCTCCCTGGACGACCAGCTCGGCGAAATCCTCGTTGAAGATGTCCCGAATCACCCTGATCACGAGATCGGGCTCACCGTAGAGCAGCGCGGGAGCAGTGGCCTTCGCCGCCTTCCGGCAGATGTCCTCCCACTGGGCCGACAGCCGGGCGACGTCACGGGCGAGCTCCTGCTCGCTGGCGCCCTCGGCCGCGGTCCGAACGATCACGCCGCCGTTCTCCGGAGTGATCTTTTTCAGGATCGTCTTCAGGCGGGCGCGTTCAGTATCCGGAAGCTTCCGGCTGATCCCCGCGTTCTGCCCGTCCGGCACATAGACCAGATAGCGGCCTGGCAGGCTCACCTGGCTGGTCAGGCGGGCGCCCTTGTGCCCCATCGGGTCCTTGGAAACCTGGACGACGATCGACTGGCCTGACTTCAGCACCTGCTCGATCTTACGAGGCCGCCCGTCGAGCCCGGAGGCGTCGTAGTTGACCTCTCCGGCGTACAGGACGGCGTTGCGCCCCTTGCCGACGTCAACGAATGCCGCCTCCATGCTGGCGAGCACGTTCTGCACCCGGCCGAGATACACGTTCCCCGCATACGACCAGGAGCTCGCCCTTGTCACGAAATGCTCGACAAGCACCCCGTCCTCAAGCACCGCGATCTGGGTGCGGTCACCGGCGTTGCGCACGACCATGCGCCGTTCGACCGCTTCGCGCCGGGCCAGGAACTCCGCTTCGGTGACGATCGGCGGCCGGCGGCGACCGCTGTCCCTGCCCTCCTTGCGACGCTGGCGCTTGGCCTCCAGCCGCGTCGAGCCGCTGACCCCGCGCACCTCGTCGTCCCGGACACGGCTTTCGCGGACATGGACGACCGTGGCCGGCGGGTCGTCCGGGGCCGTGTCGTCCACGATCGCGGCACCGTCCCGGCGGCGTCGGCGTCGGCGCCGCCGGGAACTTCCCTGCGGCTGCTCGTCGTCGTACCCGTCCGCGCCGCCCGCTGCCGCCAGCCCGGCGGCATCGGCATCACCGGAGTCGTGGGGATCGTCGGTCTCGGCCCGGTCCGGCCGGCCGGGGCTGTCGCTCTCGTCGAACCCATCCGGGCGCGCGCCGGACCGCTCGAAGGCGACCGGGTACGTATCGTCAGCGCCCTCGGCCTCCTCCTCGACACGCGCGCGCCCCCTGCCCCGGCGGCCTCTGCGACGGCGCCGTGTCGAGCTCCCGTCGCAGTCGCCGTCGTCGGGCACGGCGGCACTGGAGATCCCATCCTCGTCGCCGCCGGCATAGGCCATGGCGATGCCGGGTTCGGGATCGTGCTCGTCACCGGTGTCGAGCACGATCCCGAACCCTGGCCGCTGGTTCCCCCGGTCCGTACCGGCCGGCCCGAATCCGGTGTCGGACGACCTGCCGGCGGCGCCCGCGACAGCCGTGTCGGTGTCGAACGGCGAGGAGACGCCGCGCCGCCGACGGCGAGACACAAGGTCAAGGGCCGCGGTGTCGGGCGCCTGGAAGGTCACCATGGTGACCGCCCGCCCACGGCGCAGCCGCGTCTCCGGCCGTACCGGTGGACCGCCGTCCCCGCTCGTGGGCGTGGCGGCGGCCTCCGGCGGAACACCGGTAAGATCAGCTAGGAACGGGACCGACGGCGGCTCGATGCCAACCACGGACCGCGGGGGTGGCTCCGGCGGATGAACGTCCGTGCCTGGGGCAACGCTGCCTGGGGCAACGCTGTCAGCAACGGGGTCGCTCAGCTGCGGGGCCTCCGGCGAGGAGCCGGTCGAGACGTCCGGCGGAGGTCCCGCGGACCGTCCGGCGGCACGCCGCCGCCGTGGGGCGGAACGAGTGGTCGGTGTCTCATCGGAGTCTGTCACGATGTCATCGGGCACGGGTTATGAAACCTCTCGGGTTCCCGGGCGCGCTGCTCTCGCAGTCGCGACCGCTCAGGAACCACTGTCGTCGGTCCGACGGGGTACCGTCGGCGAATCCTGCGACGCCCTGCATCACGCATCGAGTCGACCGACCAGCCGGCCTGCATCGTCGCGGTCCGGCATGAGCGGATCCGCCACGGTGCCGTCTTCCAGCAGCCGACCTTGACCAAGCCGAAGCGGCTCGGGTGGTACAGGCAGCCGAAGAGCAGCGACCACGCAAAGGGCGGTCAGCACGTCGTCGGGTCGCACGGCGGGCGTCGTGTGCCGCACAACCACATCCAGTATCGCACAGGTGTCGTTCTCCGCACGGCAAACCATCGAGACCACTGCCTGACGAACGTCGAACCGGCGATGTCCGTCCTTGGTCGCCCGCTCCACCTCGACCCGGTCACGGGCCAGGAGCGCGGCCACGGCGCTGGTCAGCTCATCAAGAGCGACCGCTGGCAACCGTAACCGCCACCGCGACGCGTCGACCAGGTCCGCAAGCGGGGCAGCGGTGGCAGGCGCGCACGCGAGAACGTCCAGACCGGATGGCAGCGCCGCGTCCAACGCCAGTCGCAACGCATGCGGATCACAATGCTCGGCCAACGCGAGCTCCACGTACTCGGCCTCGCTGGCGGCACCCGTCGGCGCCGCGCCAAGCCACGAGATGCGCGGATGCGGGCTGAAGCCGGCCGAGTACGCCATGGGGACAGCCGCCCGCCGCAGCGCCCGCTCAAAGGTCCTCGCGATGTCACGATGAGACATAAAACGCAGCCGACCGCGTTTCGCGAAACGCACCCGCACCCGCGCGACCACTGGTGGTGGGGGCGGGCCCTCAGGACGCCGAGGCACGGCCGGATCCCGTCGGCGTCAGGGGAAGCAGGGTCCGGCCGGTCGGGCCGATCTGGTTTTCGGTCCCCATGGTCGGACAGACCCCACAGTCGTAGCAGGGGGTCCAGCGACAGTCGTCCAGCTCCGTCGCACGCAGCGCTTCCTGCCAGTCCGACCACAGCCAGTCACGGTCCAGCCCGGCATCCAGATGGTCCCAGGGCAGCACCTCGCGTTCGTCGCGCTCCCGGGTGGTGAACCAGTCCAGGGACACCCCGAGCGGTTCCAGCACGCGTGAACAGGCCGCAGCCCAACGCTCGAAGGAGAAATGCTCGTTCCAGCCGTCGAAACGGGCGCCGGCACGCCACACCTGTTCGATCACCGCGCCGACCCTGCGGTCACCGCGGGCGAGCAGGCCCTCGATGATGCCTGGACGTCCGTCGTGGTAGCGAAAACCGATCGCCCGCCCGACCTCCCGATCACCGCGGATGGCGTTGCGCAACAGCTGCAACCTGTGGTCGGTGACCTCGTGTGAGGACTGCCCGACCCACTGGAACGGCGTGTGCGGCTTGGGGACGAAACCGCCGATCGAGACTGTGACACGGATGTCGCGGTGACCGCTGGCGAGCCGCCCCGCCTTGATCACCTCCCGGGCGAGATCCGCGATGGCGAGCACGTCGTCGTCGGTCTCGGTGGGCAGGCCGCACATGAAGTACAGCTTGACCTGCCGCCAGCCCTGGGCGTAGGCCGTGCTGACCGTACGGATCAGGTCATCTTCGCTGACCATCTTGTTGATGACCTTCCGCAGCCGTTCGGAGCCGCCCTCGGGCGCGAACGTGAGCCCGCTGCGCCGGCCGTTGCGGGAGAACTCGTTGGCGAGTGTGACGTTGAACGCGTCCACCCGGGTCGAGGGCAGGCTGAGTGAGGTGTGCGTGCCTTCGTACCGGTCCGCCAGCCCCTTGGCGATCTCCCCTATCTCGCTGTGGTCCGCGCTGGACAACGACAGCAGGCCGACCTCGGTGAATCCGGACGCGTCCAGGCCTCGGGCCACCATGTCGCCGATCGTGGTGATGGTCCGCTCCCGGACCGGCCGGGTGATCATGCCAGCCTGGCAGAACCGGCAGCCGCGGGTACAACCGCGGAAAATCTCCACGCTCATCCGCTCGTGGACGGTCTCCGCCAGCGGCACCAGCGGCGCCTTCGGATAGGGCCAGGCATCCAGGTCACTGACGGTGTGTTTGGCGGGGCGTGCCGGTACCCCGGGACGGTTCGGGGTGACCGCGCGGATACGGCCGTCAGGCTGGTAGCCCACGTCGTAGAAGGACGGCACATAAGCGAGGCCGCGCCGGGCCAGCCGCATGAGCAACTCATCCCGCCCGCCGGGAGAGCCCGCGGTCCGGAAGGCACGGACCACATCGGTGATCGCAAGAACCGCCTGCTCGCCATCCCCGAGCACGACCGCGTCGATGAACGGCGCGACCGGTTCGGGATTGAACGCGGCATGCCCGCCGACGATCACAATCGGATGATCATCAGTCCGGTCCACGGTATGCAGCGGGATGCCCGCGAGATCGAGCGCGGTCAGCAGGTTGGTGTATCCCAGCTCGGTGGAGAAGCTGACGCCCAGCAGGTCGAAGTCGCCGACCGCGCGGTGGCCGTCCACGGTGAACTGCGGGACACCGTGCTCACGCAGCAGTTCCTCCAGATCCGGCCAGACCGAGTAGGTACGCTCGGCCAGGACGTCCGGCTGCTCGTTGAGGATCTCGTACAGGATCTGGACACCCTGGTTGGGCAGGCCTACCTCGTAGGCGTCCGGATACATCAGACACCAGCGGACGATCGCGTCCGCCCAGGGCTTGCACTGGGAATTCCCTTCGCCGCCGAGGTAGCGCACGGGCTTACGGACCCGCGGCAGCAACGGTTCCAGACGGGGGAACAACGACTGTCCGGACATGCCCGCGAGCCTACGGCACATTCACCGTCCGCCGAGCGGCGTCACAAGGCGTACGGATCGGAGCGTGCCCGCAGGTGGACATTCTGCAACAGGCCCACCGCCAGCAGGTTCGCGAACATCGACGATCCGCCGTAGGAGAGGAACGGCAGCGGCAGGCCCGTGACCGGCATGATTCCCAACGTCATTCCGATATTGACGAACACCTGGAAGGCAAACCAGCACACCACCCCAGTTGCGATCATCGTTCCGAAGGAGTCGCCCGAGTCGACGGCCGTGGCCAGGGCCCGCCACAGCACCAGGCCCAGGAGCAGCAGGACACCGCCAGCACCGAGAAAGCCCAGTTCCTCCCCGGCCACCGTGAAAACAAAGTCGGTCTGCTGCTCGGGCACAAACTGGCCCTGGGTCTGCGTGCCGTGGAACAGGCCGCGGCCGGCGACGCCGCCGTTGGCGATCGCCGTCATCGCCTGGTCGACGTTGTACCCGGTGGAGGAGGTGTTCTGGTTGCTTTGGACGAATTCGGTCAGGCGTGCCTCCTGATAGGGCTTGAGCAGATGGAACTGCAGGATCGCCCCGCCGAACAGAACACCGAACAGGATGAGGCCGATCACCCACCGGCTCGGTGCGCCGCTGACCGCGAGCATGCCGAGGATGACGAACACGAAGACCATGACCGTGCCGAAATCCGGCTGCATCATGATCAACGCCATCGGCACGGCAGCCAGCCCCAGCACCAGCAGCACGTCCCAGTGACCGGGGTTGAGGCGGATCCCGGTGTCCCGGTCGTCGTGCTTCTCCCCGAGGATCATCGCCACCCCGACGATGAGGGCGGCCTTGGCGAACTCTGACGGCTGTAGCTGAAAGCCGGCCGGCAGCACGATCCAGGAATGCGCGCCGTTGATCGTGCTTCCCACCAGCAGGACCGCGGCCAGGCCAAGGAGAGAGCCCAGGTAGACGAATGGGGCGTACGCGCGCAGGATCCGGTAGTCCACCACGGTCGCGGCACCCGCGAGAACGAGCCCGATGGCCAGGTTCAGCAGATGGCGCTTGAGAAACAGCTGCGGGTCGCCGCCGCTTTCGGCCTCGCGATGCCGGGTGGCGGACCAGACCAGCAACCCACCGAGGATGGACAGAGCGATCACGGCTATCTGCAGTGGCCAGTCCAGCCGGCGCAAGGGGGAATGCCGTCCTGATGCCCGGTCGCGCAGCTGCCCGATCCGGCCACGCTGCGGGACCGGGGAGGACCGCAGGGCCGTCGGACTCGTCATGCGCACTCCCTCCATGGTCGATTCGGGGGCTCCGCCCGAAAGGCGTCGCGAGCCGCGCGAGCCGCGCGGGCCGCGCCCCGGTGCCGGCGAAGCGCCGGGGCGGGCAATCACGGTGGCCCACGCCCGACAGCGGCGGGACAACGACTGACCTGGGTGGGACAACGGCCGGGATCCGCTGCCGCGGGCTCACCGCGCGATCCGGCGACTGGTAGGCGCCACTCGGCGGACAGGGACACGTCCGCCACGTCCGCCACGTCCGCCACGTCCGCCGTATCGGTCACATCGGTCACGGCGAGCGCCCGCGTCGTGGCGTCACCGGTGGCGGAAACACCCGCTGAGGGCATGGCGGACGGGACGACAGAGCGCTCGGACAAGGCACCGGTCGGTGCGAACATCCCGTCCCGCGTCATCTTCGGCAGCTCCGCCGGGGGCGTACCGCCAGGCAGCGCCGCGTCGTGCCCGACGCCGTAGATGCTCTGGTAGATGGCTTTCACCGCCGGAGCCGCGTACTCGGCGCCGGTGCCGGAATCGGGGATGGTCACGACCACGACGAACTGCGGATCATTGGCGGGCGCGAACGACGCGAACCACGACGTATCCCCAGCCCCTTCGACCTCGGCGGTTCCAGTCTTGCCCGCGATCGGGATGGTGTCGTTCGGCCAGTCCGCGAACACACCGGTGGCGGTACCGCCGGTTTCGCTCGTCACGCCATGCAGGGCGGCCCTGATGTAGGCAAGCGTCTCGGGCGCGGCCGGCACCCGTCCCGCGACCTTGGGCGTGACAGGCGTCACCACCCTGCCGTCCGGCGAGATCACCGCCTTGGCGAGCGTTGGCTGGTAGACCGTCCCCCCGTTGGCGAGCGCGGCGTAGGCGACCGCGAGCTGCAGCGGACTGACCGACAGGTACTGGCCCTGGCCGATCGCGAACTGGGTCGACGCGCCTCCGTTGTACAGGTAGCCGTCCACGCATGCCTCGGCCGCGTACTGGCGGAACCGCTCGGCCTTGGCCGGGTCGGTGACCTCCGGGTAGCCGTTCTGCGCCCGGCGGCAGTAGGAGTCCTTCAGCTGCGTCCAGATCGCCTTCGCCCCGTCGCGCCCGACGACCGAGCCGCTGGTCTCTCCCGGCAGGTCGACTCCTGTCCTGCTGCCGAAGCCCATGGCCCGAGCCATCTTCACGAAGTACTCGTTGGCCGTGGGATAGGGGCCGCGGCCATTGCGGAGCCCGCCGTCGGCGAGCCAGGCGTCGTAGGCGAACTTGTCGAAGATGACGTCGCAGGAGATCACCAGTGCCTGATGCAGCGTGATCGGCCCGGCCGATGACCCCTCGAAGTTGTGAAACGTCTGGGAGCCGATCTGCAACGACGGCCCGCAGTCGTAGTTGCCAGCCGTCGACGCGCCCAGGTTGGTCAGCGCGGTGATGGTGGACACCGCCTTGAAGGTCGAACCGGGCGCGCCTGAGCCCTGGTAGGCCCGTGACAGCAACGGGATGCCGTTGGCGGGGTCCGACAGCGCCTGGTAGTCCGCTTCGGAGACACCGCCCACAAAGACCGACGGATCGTACGAGGGCAGGCTGGCCATGGCGATGACATGGCCTGTCCGCACATCAAGCACCACCCCGGACGCGGTGCGGGCGCGCCCGCCGAGGGAGTCCAGGGTTTTCCTGAGCGTCTGCTCAACCGCCTGCTGGACACCGACGTCGATCGAGAGGACCAGGTTGTCGCCGCTGCGTGGCGCGGTGAACGAGGCCGTGCCCGCAACCCGCCCGAACCGATCGACCTCAAGCCGCTGGACGCCGTCGGAGCCGCGCAGTGCCGTGTCATAGGTGTATTCCAGCCCGGCGACACCGACCAGGCTGTTGTTGTGGTAGCCGTGCCGGCCACCGTCGGAGTCGAGCTGCTCCTGCGTGACAGGGCTGAGATAGCCGAGTTCGTGTGCGGCCAAGAAAGTGTAAGGGTACTCGCGGACGGCCTGTAGCTCCGCCGACACGCCGGGAAACCGGTCGGGATGTTCGATGACCGCCAGCGCCTGGGGCGGGGTGACGTCCTTGGCCACCGGCACCGGCTGGTAGGGCGAGCCGTTCCAGCACGGTGGCTTCACCGAGGCCGAGCAGTACTGGATGCGCCTGGTGACATCGGCGGCGGGCACACCGATCACGCTTGACAACCGCTCCAGCACGGCCCTGCCGGAATCCTTCTGCCGGTCGGTCACCGACCGGTTCACCGAGATGACCAGCGATGTACGGTTGCGGACGAGGGCACGCCCCTGGTCATCCACGATCAGGCCGCGAGGCGCGGGGGTGACCACATCGCGCACCCGGTTGGTCTCCGCGACCTGCCGGTAATGCTCCCCGTTGAGGACCTGCAACGCCCACAGCCGGGCACCAAGGGTAACCAACAGTGATACGACCAGCACACGCAGAACGAGCAGCCGGAGACCGACGCGATCGTCCAGCGACCTGTCCCCAGGCCGCGGCACTCTCATACCCGCCGTCCGGTCATGAATCGTCCCTGTACAGACGCCGCATCCCAGCCGTCACCAACGGGAACAGCAGCGGGGTCAGGACCAGTGCGTAGAGCACGGCACCGACCGAGCGCAGGAACACCTGGCCGCCGGTGAGGCTGGCGTTGCCGAGAATGCCGGCCAGCGCCGCCTGGCCGGCCGTGCCCAGCGCGGAGGCGGCCGCCGCCGCGATCATCGGGAGGTACACCGTCCGGCCGGCTTCGTCATGGGTGAGCCCCACGCCGTAGCCGATCAGGCAAAAAATCATCGTGGTCTGGCCGAGGACGTGCGTCGAGAGCAGGTCCGCGATCAGTCCGACCACGAACCCGATGATCGCGCCGAACAGCGGCCCCCGCGCGAGCGCGACGAAGGTCAGCACGATCAGCACCACGTCAGGGCTTCCCAACGGCAGATCGAGCGGGGCTATGACCGACAGCTGCACAATGATCAAAAGGACCAGTGCGGCTACGGTAACCGCGACGGCCCTGCCCCGGACCTCGACGTCACGTGCGCCCATGTCCCACACCGCGAGCCTCAGCCGACCGGGGCGGTGGCCGCGGGGGCGAGCGCCGATGTCGTCGGGATCGTGCTGGCCGGTGCCGCGGGCGCCGGGGACGGTGTGGGCGGGGGCCGCGGGAGCAGCACCCGGTCACCGGCGTCCGCCGGGAGCTTCCCCACCACGATCCCGACCAGGTCGAGCGACCCCATGGCCGCGAAGGTGGTCACCTCGGCCGCGCGCGAGAGCCCCTCACTCGCGTCGAGAACCTTTGTGACTATGCCGATCGGTACCCCGCCGACGTAGTCGGCGCTGCCGAAGGAAACCAGGCGGTCGCCCACCTTCACCTGGCGCGTGGCGTCATAGAGGGTGAATGTCAGGGCGTCCGGGCTACCTGCGCCGGCGACCGCGCCGAGCAACCGGGTGCCCTCCAGGCGAGCGCCGATGTGACTTGCTGGATCGCAGGCAAGACGGACGACCGCCGTGTGGGCGGTCGAGGACAGCACCGTCCCGACAAGCCCGTCGCTGTCGAGCACCAGCCTGTCCGGCACCACGCCGTCCGCGCTGCCGGCGTTGACCGTCACGGACCAGTCCGTCCCGGTGATGTCGCCGATCGCAATCACCCTTGCCGCAATGATCGTGTATTGTCCGCGGTCCGCGAGCAGGCGCAGGTCACCCAGGGCTGCGGCCTGCCGCCGCACCTCGGCGTCATCCGCCAACTGGCGCTTGAGCTCGGCGTTCTCCGCCGCGAGTGTGTCCGCGCGCCGCTGGTAACGATTGGGGTGCGTCAACGAGGACGCCGTCCGTCCGATGGGACGGGCGACGGCGCTCACACCACCCTCAAGCGTTGCGAACACGCCTCGCAACGCGCCCCGCGGGCCGGCCGAGCTGCCGCTCGAGCGGTAATCGACTGTGATCAGGATGAACGCCGCGATCAGCAGGCCGATGACGACCATGCGGGAGCGCCGGTTTTCGCGTCCCACCGCCGGCCTCCCATACCTGGCAACGCCCAGTCACGACGATGCCCATCCACGGCGGCCGGTACGGGTACCGCGGTGCCCGGCGGCGCCAGCCCGAAACGTCGTCAGTTCACGAGGTGAGCGAGCCGTCGGCCCGTATCCCCAGCGATCGACATCCCACTCGGCACGATCAGATCAGCGGCGGGGCTCGGATATGAGCACCTGCTGCAACGCTTCGAACTCCTCGACGCACTTACCAGAACCCATCGCGACCGAGTGCAGCGGGTTGTCCGCGATATGGATCGGCATCCCGGTCTCATGGCGGAGGCGCTCGTCCAGACCGCGCAGCAGCGCTCCCCCACCGGTCAGCACGATGCCGCGGTCCATGATGTCGCCGGACAACTCCGGTGGGCACTTGTCAAGGGTGACCTTGACCGCGTCGATCACCGCGTTCACCGGCTCCTCGATGGCTTTACGGATCTCCTCGGCGGTAACGACGATGGTCTTGGGCAGGCCGGAGACCAGATCTCGGCCGCGGATCTCCGCGCTGGGCTCGTCCGACATCTTGTGCGCGGAGCCGATCGCCATTTTGATCTCTTCCGCGGTCCGCTCCCCGAGCATGAGCGAGTACTCCTTCTTGACGTAGGAGATGATCGCGGTGTCAAGCTCATCCCCAGCCGTCCGGATGGACTGGCTCGTCACGATCCCACCCAAGGAGATGACCGCCACCTCGGTGGTTCCACCCCCGATGTCGACCACCATATTCCCGGTGGGTTCGTGGACGGGCAGCCCGGCTCCGATGGCCGCCGCCATCGGCTCCTCGATGATATAGACCTTTCGGGCACCAGCCTGATAACCGGCGTCCTTCACAGCCCGCTGCTCGACTCCGGTGATCCCAGACGGGACACACACGACCAGCCGCGGTTTGGCGAAGTGCCGCCGTCGGTGAACCTTTTGAATAAAGTAGCGCAGCATACGCTCGGTCGTGTCGAAGTCGGCGATCACGCCGTCCTTGAGCGGGCGGATCGCGACGACGTTGCCGGGAGTACGGCCGATCATCCGCTTCGCCTCGGTGCCGACCGCGAGGATACCCGTGGTGGTGGTATTGATCGCTACCACGCTGGGCTCGTTCAGCACGATCCCGCGACCACGCACGTAGACGAGCGTGTTGGCGGTGCCAAGGTCGACGGCCATGTCACGGCCTAGGAACGACAACGAACTGGACATCGTCGGATGCCGGCCTTCCCGGGTGTGCGGTCTGGGTGCGCACGCTGGGCGTGCTGGAGTTGTAGGGCAGGCGGTGTCCGTAACGAGGGCGTATCCACTGCTTCTCCGATGAGCTCCATCCAGGTAGTCCGGCAATCCAGTAGAAGCCGCTCCAACAGACGACAAAAGCCTAATCCGGGCCAACCGAGCCTGCCGTCCCGGTACGGGATCCATGACGCGCGACGGTCCGCGCGCCAGGTCGGGTCAACCTGCCGGCCAACCACAACCCGTACGACCAGTTCTAACACCCGGAGTCACAAGCATGCTACCCGAGGCGACTGGAGATGCCGCCTGGACTGCCGAATTCGACCATCCAGACAAACGGTCCGGCACCGTCGGCCATGGGCGAGCCGCCCTGGCCTTCGATGCCGGACCAGTCAGAAATAATCAGATCAACCCGGGGAAAAACAAGTCGATCTCACGCTTGGCGGACTCCGGCGAGTCAGAACCATGGACGAGGTTCTGTCCGATCTCCAGAGCATGGTCGCCACGCAGGGATCCCGGAGCCGCCTTGACCGGGTCGGTGGCGCCGATCAGGCCGCGCACCGCCTCGATCGCCCGCGGCCCCTGGACAACCAACGCGACCAACGGGCTGGAAACGATGAAGTCGACCAGTTCGCCAAAAAACGGCTTGGCCGCGTGCTCGGCGTAGTGGACCTCGGCCACCGAGCGCTCCAGCGTGCGCAGCTCAAGCGCGACCAAGGCCAGACCCTTGCGCTCCAGCCGACCAACGACCTCACCGACGAGGCCACGGCTCACGCCGTCGGGCTTGACCAGCACGAGTGTGCGTTCGACTGACACGGAACTCCTTCTACTCACTCAGATGGGCAGGTGTGGGACCAGAGCCATGCAGCCGCAGGCGGCACGGGAGGAACGATCGCACCGCCGTTGACCCGGTTACACGATCTTCATGCCCCTCGGCGGCACGAAAAAACCATGATCGAGCCACCGTTGGCACAGTCACACAACCCTCACGCCTCCGACAGCGCGAAAGAACACGATCACGCGGCCTTTGGCACAGTTGCAACCTACCCGTCAGCGACGCAGAAGGCGGCGAGCCTCTCCCACCGTCACAAGTGAACCGGTCACCAACACCGCGGTACCGGCGAGGTGGGAGTCCTCCTCCGCCAGCCGGACACCCGCGTCGAGAGCGTCATCGAGACGCGAGGCAACCTCCACCCGGTCGGGACCGAACAGATCCACAGCGATCGCGGCAAGATCATCCAACGGCATCGCCCGCGACGACCCGCTCTGAGTGATGACCACGGCGTGCAACACCGGCTCCAGCGCGGCCAGCATGCCGGCGGCGTCCTTGTCCGCGAGTATCCCCACGACACCGACCAGATGATCGAAGCTGAAGGCCTCCTCCAGCGCGGCGACGAGGGCATGCGCGCCCGCGACGTTGTGCGCGCCGTCCAGCAGGACCGTTGGCGAGCGCCGGACGACTTCCAGCCGGCCCGGCGAGTCAGCCTGCGCAAACCCAGCGCGCACGGCGTCGATGTCGAGAATCTCACGGCCGCCGCCGAGGAACCCCTCAACCGCCGCGAGTGCGCATGCGGCGTTGTGAGCCTGATGCGCGCCGTGCAGGGGCAGCAACAGGTCTTCATAGACACCGCCGAGCCCACGGATGGCAACCAGCTGGCCACCAACGGCGATATCACGGTCGAGGACCCCGAACTCCAGTCCCTCGCGTGCCACCGTCGCGCCGACCTCACCGGCCCGGCGCAACAGCACCTCCGCCGCTTCCAACGGCTGCTGGGCAAGCACGACGAACGCACCGGCGTGAATGATGCCGGCCTTCTCCACCGCGACCGCGCCAGGCGTGGCACCGAGTTCCCGATGGTCGAGGGAGATCGGGGTCACCACTGCCACCCCGGCATCCAGGACGTTGGTAGCGTCCCAGCTCCCACCCATACCAACCTCGATGACACCGACATCGACCGGCGCGTCGGCGAAGGCGGCGAACGCCATCGCGGTCAGCAGCTCGAAGAAGGTGACCCGTTCGGGATGCCTGCTGTCAACGAGCTCAACGTAGGGGATGACGTCGTCGTATGCCTGGGTGAAGGTAGCGGCGGGCGCGGGGCGACCGGCCAGGCAGATACGTTCGGTCACGCTCTCCAGATGCGGGGATGTGTAACGGCCGGGTCTGATCCCGAAGGCACACAGCAGCGAATCCACCATGCGGGCGGTGGAGGTCTTGCCGTTGGTCCCCGTCAAGTGGATCGAGGGGTAGGCACGCTGGGGCTGGCCCAGCAGATCGACGAGGTCGCGCATACGGTCCAGATCGGGCAGCATCCGGTGCGGGAAGCGTTCGGTCAGCGCCTTCTCCACCCGGGCAAGCCCAGCTGTGTCGGCGTCGGCGTCCGCCGGGATGCCAGGCCGGCTGCTCATCAGGCCGACTTCTCCTGGCGGGGACCCCGCTTGGAGGCGGCCACGTCGCGCGGCACGAGCGTCGGGTTGACGTGCTCAAGAACGACCTCGCGGGTCACCACCGCCCGGGCGACGTCCTTGCGGCTCGGTATGTCGTACATGACCGACAGCAGGACCTCCTCCATGATCGCCCGTAGCCCGCGGGCGCCAGTTCCCCGCAGTATCGCCTGGTCCGCGATCGCATCCAGGGCGTCACCCGTAAAATCAAGATCAACATTATCCAGCTCAAACAACTTCTTGTACTGCCGGACCAAGGCGTTCTTCGGCTCGGTGAGGATGCGGATGAGCGCCTCCCGATCGAGGCTCGACACGCTGGTGATCACTGGCAGCCGGCCGATGAACTCGGGAATCATGCCGTACTTGAGCAGATCCTCGGGCATGACGTCGGTGAAGACGTTGGGAATATCCGGATCATCCTTGCCATGCAGGACCGCGCGGAATCCCAGCGATTTCTTACCGATCCGCGAATCGATTATTCGATCAAGCCCGGCAAAAGCCCCACCGACGATGAACAGGACGTTCGTGGTGTCGATCTGGATGAACTCCTGATGCGGATGCTTGCGGCCGCCCTGCGGCGGAACACTCGCGGTCGTTCCCTCCAGTATCTTCAACAGCGCCTGCTGGACACCCTCGCCAGAGACATCCCGGGTGATACTCGGATTCTCCGACTTGCGCGCGATCTTGTCGACCTCATCAATATAAATGATACCGGTCTCGGCTTTTTTGACATCATAGTCGGCAGCCTGGATGAGTTTGAGCAGAATGTTCTCAACATCTTCACCGACATAACCGGCCTCGGTGAGCGCGGTCGCGTCGGCGATCGCGAACGGGACATTGAGCATCCGGGCCAAGGTCTGCGCCAGCAGCGTCTTGCCGCATCCGGTGGGCCCCAGCAGAAGGATGTTGCTCTTCGCCAGTTCAACATCGCCCTTGGCGTCGCTACCCGCGCCACCACCCACCTGGACTCGCTTGTAATGGTTGTAGACAGCAACCGACAGGGTCTTCTTGGCCTGTTCCTGACCAACCACGTAGCCGTCCAGGAACTCGTAGATCTCGCGCGGCTTCGGCAGCTCGTCCCACTTGAGATCCGAGGACTCCGACAGCTCCTCTTCAATGATCTCGTTACAGAGATCGATGCACTCGTCGCAGATGTAGACGCCGGGCCCAGCGATGAGCTTCTTCACCTGCTTCTGGGACTTGCCGCAGAACGAGCACTTGAGCAGATCACCGCCGTCACCTATGCGTGCCACCGAGGACTCAGTCCCTTCGTCCAGACGATGGTGTCGCCTGCAGGTCAGGGGCGGCCAAGCCGCCCGGTCGTCGCCTGTCTGTTACTATCCTGCCCTCCGCCGGCAGCGGCTGCGTCATGACGCCAGCGGCTTTGGGCTGTATATCCACATCCGCGTCTACCCGCCGCCGATGGCTGTGCCCTGACGCCGACGGCTTTGAGCTGGCTGTCCGCCTCCCCGTGGGGACCGTACCCCCTGAAGCCGTCCAGTGAGAGCCCTATCGTGCGGCTCGTGTAGGTCAGCCACGGTCATCGGGCAGATCATCACGCGTCCGCGCCCTCCGGACAGGGCTTTTGCACAACGCTGACGGGGCACCCGGCCCGGCCTCCGGCGGCGCAAAACCATCATCGCGCCGCCTTTGGCCCAGCCAGCCTTCAGGCCTCCGGCGACGCGCAAAACCATCATCGCGCCGCCTTTGGCCCAGCCAGCCCAACCCAGGCCTCCGGCGGCGCGCAAACCATCATCGCGCCGCCTTTGGCCCAGCCAGCCCAACCCAGGCCTCCGGCGGCGCGCAAACCATCATCGCGCCGCCTTTGGCCACCGGACCCCCAGTCCCTGCTGCTAACGGCCCGCTGCCGGCGCCGCCAACAGCTGCGACGACTTGCGGGTCCGGATGACCTCGTCGATCAACCCGTACTCCTGCGCCTCGGCCGCGCTGAAAATCTTGTCCCGCTCGATGTCCCGACGGATCTCTTCCTCGGTGTGCCTGGTGTGCCTGGCGAGCATCCGCTCCAACAGGGAGCGCATCCGCAGGATCTCCCTGGCCTGAATCTCGAGGTCGCTGGACTGTCCCTCGCCCTGCCCAGAGGGCTGGTGCAGCAGGATACGGCTGTTCTCCAGCGCGAAACGCTTCCCCGGCGTCCCCGCCGTGAGCAGCACCGCGGCGGCGGACGCCGCCTGACCCATGCAGATCGTCTGGATGTCCGGGCGGACAAACTGCATCGTGTCGTAAATAGCGGTCAACGAGGTGAACGATCCACCCGGTGAGTTTATATAGATCGAAATATCCCGGTCGGGGTCCTCGGACTCCAGGAAAAGCAACTGCGCCATCACGTCGTTCGCGGAAAGGTCATCGATCGGGATACCGAGGAAAACGATACGTTCCCGCAGCAACTTCTCATAAGGATTAAGATAAAGATCACCACGGCTGGTCTTCTCGATGACACGCGGGATCCCGTAGTGGCTGACGGGCAGCGCGCCACTCGAGCTCTGGCCGATGATCGGTTGGTACATGGTGGGTGCCTCCGCGACGGCGGGTGGTGGTCGGTTACCGGATGTCGACGGTGTCGGCCGAGTGTCCGCGGGACGCGGCTAGCTGACCGAGCGCTCGCTGGGAACCTGGCGGGCCTGGGCCACGACGTGATCGACGAACCCGTAGTCCTTGGCCTCCTCGGCCGTGAACCAGCGGTCGCGGTCGGAATCCCGCTCGATCTGCTCGATCGGCTGGCCGGTGTGGAATGCGATCCGTTCCTGCATCATGCGCTTGGTGTAGAGCATCTGCTCAGCCTGGATGGCGATATCGGAGGCGGTACCACCGATGCCGCCGGACGGCTGATGCATCATGATCTTCGCGTGCGGAAGCGAATACCGCTTGCCGGACGCACCCGCGCACAGCAGGAACTGTCCCATGGACGCGGCGAGCCCAAGCGCAACCGTCGCCACATCGTTCTCCACGTACTGCATCGTGTCATAGATCGCCATACCAGCGCTGACGGATCCACCGGGAGAGTTGATGTAGAGGAAGATATCCCGGCTCGGGTCCTCGGCGTTGAGTAGCAACAGCTGGGCACAGATCGCGTTGGCGATCTGATCCTCGACTACCGAACCCAGGAAAATGATCCGCTCGCGGAGCAGACGGTTGAAGACCTGTTCGTCGAAACCGACCCCACCCTGCCCCGGCGAACGCAGCTGTGGGGCGACCAGGCTCGGGGCTGCGATATTACCCACGGTTAGCTCCTCGGTTTCCTCGCGCTGGCGACGGCTGATCTGACCGTCTCGACACTATCTGTGACCCGCGCCAGTTCCGGGACTTCACCCTCGATGTTCGCGCTGGGCGTGAGGGCGGGCTGGCCCAGCGGCGGTTAATCCGGGCATTGCGGGCAATCGACTCCCTGGAGAGACCAAGAGCGCCCGAGGATAGGGCGTTCGATCAGTGAGCGGCCCATCCGCGCCCGGTCCGGCAAGGTTGCGGAGGAAGGCGCCCTGGTGCTGGGCGCCGACTGACGACAACACGGCGAGGTGCGTGCCCCAGCCCCGCGGCGCCGCGTCCCTGTTGCCGGGCGCTACAGCGTGGGGCGGCATCACAAAGCCACGACCGCGCGGCTGACCAGCCGCAGGCCCAGGCCAGCGGGCGCTCCGGCCGTATGGAACGCGCAGTGGCCCCCGGACGGGATATCCGGGGGCCACTGACAACCGTTCACCCGGCCACGGACGGACCAGCCGCTGGGCGACTCAGCCGCTGGGCGCGGGATCGGTCGACCCGCCCGCATCCTCCGCATCGGTGTCCGTGGCGGCATCGACATCAAGATCAACCTCTTCGATGTCCTCGATGTCCTCGTCCGGCAGGACGATCGGTGACGACTGATCAGGCGGCACCACCTCGCTTCCAGCCGTGTCAACGACCTTCACCTGTCGCAGCAGGAAGGCGAGTGCCTTGCTCCGCAGCGTGTCAGTCATGATCGCCGAAAGGCCATCCCCCTGGGCGAGCTGCTGAGCGAAGACCTCGGGACTCATGCCCATGCGCTGCGCCCGACCGATCACCTGCTCCATCAGCTCGCCCTGATCTATACCGAACCGCTCGGCATCAATCACAGCGTCCAGGATGAACTGCGACTTCAGTGCCTTCTCGACGAGTCGCCGCACGTCGTCGAGGCGCTCCTCGTCGGTCCGGCCAAGTGTTCTGAGGTAGGTCTCACGGTCAACGCCCATCCGTTCAAGATCATGAACGAAACGATGCTCGCGAGCCTCGACCTCGCCATCGAGGACCGAGACCGGCAACGGCACGTCAACACGCTCGATCAGAGCGTCGAGAACACGCTCACGCGCCTGCCCGAGCTGGTTGCGCTCGGCATCACGGACAAGACGCTCCCGGATGTCCGCAAGCAGCTCCGCCAGCGAGTCGAACTCGCTGGCGGTGGTGGCAAAGTCGTCGTCAAGCTCGGGGAGCTCACGCTCCTTGACACCCCGGACGGTGGCCGTGACCTCGGCCGAGCTGCCGGCAAACTCACCGGCGAGCAGTTCGGTCACAAAGGTACGGCTCTCTCCTTCGCCGGCACCGATGACCGCCGCGTCCAGACCGTCGATCAAGGTGTCGCTACCGACCTCGTAGGACATACCGGCAGCCTCGGCACCCTCGACGACCTCACCGTTCACGGTCGCGGAAAGGTCGAGGGAGATGAAGTCGCCGGTCTGCACCGGGCGTTCGACCGGCTTGAGCACGGCGAAGCGCTCACGCATGGTCGTCAGTTCCGCATCGACCTGCTCGTCAGTCACCTCGAGCGCGTCAACGATGACCTCAAGGCCGTCATAGTCGGGAAGAACGATGTCCGGCCGGACGTCCACCTCCGCTGTGAAAACCAGCGGGGCACCGTCCTCGAACGAACTGATGCCGACCTCGGGACGGGACAGAACGTCTACGTCCTCCTGCTGCACGGCATCGGTGTAGAAGCGCGGCAAGGCGTTCTGGATGGCCTCCTCGAGGATCACTCCCCGGCCAAGACGCTGGTCAAGGATGCGCGGAGGCACCTTGCCCGGCCGGAAGCCGGAAACCCGGACTTCCCGTGCGAGTTTGCGGTAGGCGGCGTCAACGGATGGCTTGAGCTCGTCGAAGGGCACCTCGACGGTCAGCTTGACCCGGGTGGGACTTAGGGTCTCCTTGGTGGCCTTCACGGCGCGGCTAACTCCTGATGCGGCAGTGGATCGGATGGACGCGCCGAGATTACCGGTCGGGGCGGGGAGACTCGAACTCCCGATCTCCTGCACCCAAAGCAGGCGCGCTAGCCACTACGCTACGCCCCGAGGCGTTGCTTCAGTATCCTACGGGGTAGTGTAAGCGACGCTCCGCGGGTGTAGCTCAATGGCAGAGCCCCAGCCTTCCAAGCTGGCCATGCCGGTTCGATCCCGGTCACCCGCTCCACTCTGGGTGAGGCGTGTCCCGCCCACGCCGAACCAGATCGTTCCGCCATACCAGCCCGGGGGGCCGAGCCCCCCGGAACCCCCACGTCCCCCACCGAGTCCCACCCACGCCGAACCAGATCGTTCCGCCATACCAGCCCGGGGGGCCGAGCCCCCCGGAACCCCCACGTCCCCCACCGAGTCCCACCCACGCCGAACCAGCCGTCAGTCCGCGGGCACGAGAGTCGTCAGGCAGAACGGGTGACCCGCCGGGTCGAGGAGCACACGCCACCGGTCCGGGGATGGCTGCTCGTCGGCAAGCCGTGCGCCGATGGCAATCGCCTGAGCCTGCACCGCTTCAAGATCCTCGACTGCGAACTCCATGTGCGCCTGCTGCGGGATGCCGCCCGTGGGCCACGTCGGGGGTCGATGGTCCGGGACCCGTTGCGCTGTGATCCAGACAGGCGGCCCCTTGACCGCGACGAAGTCCTCACTGCTGAAGGCGATCGCGCCGCCGGTCAACTCCGCGTAGAACCGAGCCAACGCATGGGGCTCGGAGCAGTCGAACGAGATCGCCGCCAGGCGTGCGACACCAACCACCGCTTGCGCTCCCCACCAATTGATCACCAGCAGTTGACCGGCACTGATTGCACCTGCTGACACATCCCGTACGACAGGCGTACCAACGATAACGTCAGCCGCTGACAGGCAACGCCCAGGGCGGATGGCCCGGCCCCGACCGGAGGCGAGACGCTTCGGGTGGCTTCGCTCGGCGGTGCCGGTAACGTCTGGGTGTGAACGCCACCCTCGTCGCCAAGGGCCTGGCTGCCGGATACGGCGGGCGAGCGCTGTTCAGCCAGGTCGATCTGGTGCTCGGCCCAGGCGATGTGATCGGAGTGGTCGGGGCGAACGGCGCGGGCAAGTCCACCCTGCTGCGCATGCTCGCGGGTTTGGCCAGCCCCGAGCACGGCACGGTGGTACGCACCCCGTCGACGGCCTCGGTCGGCTACCTCGCGCAGGAGCCCGATCGCCGTCCCGGCGAGACCGTGCATGGCTTCCTCGCCCGGCGCGCTGACGTGACCGACGCCCGGCGCCGGCTGGACGACGCGGCCGCCGCCCTGTCCCGTCAGGAGCCCGGTTCGGACGACACCTACTCGACAGCGCTGGACCGCTGGCTCGCGCTGGGGGCCGCCGACTTCGACGAACGCGCGGCGGTGGTGGCGGCCGACATCGGGCTCACGATCGACCTGGACGTGCCGATGACGGCGCTGTCCGGTGGCCAGGCGGCCCGCGCGGGGCTCGCCGCGCTGCTGCTCAGCAGATTCGACGTCTTCCTGCTCGACGAGCCGACCAACGACCTCGACCTCGACGGGCTGGCCCGGCTGGAGACGTTCGTCACGGGGCTGCGGGCCGCGGTGGCGGTCGTCAGCCATGATCGGGAATTTCTCGCCCGTACCGTCACCGCGGTGCTGGAGCTGGATCTCGCGCAGCAACAGGTCAGCTTCTTCGGCGGCGGCTACCAGGCCTACCTCGACGAACGGGAGGTGGCCCGGCGGCACGCCCGGGAGGCCTATGAGCAGTACGCCGACCGTCGCGGCGCGCTGACCGAACGCGCCCAGACCCAACGGACCTGGATGGACAAGGGCGTGCGGAACGCCCGCCGCAAGTCCACCGACAACGACAAGATCGGGCGAAACCTGCGCGCTGAGACGTCGGAGAAGCAGGCCGCCAAGGTCCGGCAGACCGAACGCCTGATCGAACGCATGGAAGTCGTCCCTGAACCGCGCAAGGAATGGGAGCTGCGGATCGCGGCGGCCCCGCGCTCCGGTGCCGTGGTCGCCGTGCTGACCGACGCGGTCCTACGTCGCGGCAGCTTCACCCTGGGACCGGTGACCGCGCGGCTGGACTGGGGCGACCGGGTGGCCATCACCGGGCCCAACGGAGCCGGCAAGTCGACGCTGCTGGCGGCGATCCTCGGCCACCTGCCGGTCGACGGTGGCCGGGCGTCGCTCGGTTCCGGGGTGCTGGTCGGCGAGGTCGACCAGGCTCGAGCGCTGTTCACCGTCGACGCCCCGGTTCTCGACGTCCTCGCCCGGTTGTTGCCCGAGCTGGTCACCGCCGACCTGCGGACGCTGCTGGCCAAGTTCGGCCTGCGAGCGGATCATATGAAACGGCCGGCCACGACCCTGTCACCCGGCGAACGCACCCGCGCGGCGCTCGCGCTGCTGCAGGCACGCGGGGTCAATCTGTTGGTGCTGGACGAGCCGACGAACCATCTTGACCTCCCCGCGATCGAGCAGCTGGAAGCGGCCTTGGCCGACTACACCGGCACCCTGCTCCTGGTGACCCACGACCGCCGCATGCTCGAGGTGGTCCACACCACGCGTCAGTGGCAGGTCACGGCTGGTCAGGTCGTCGAGGGGAGCTGAAGGCGCCGGCCCTGAAAACGCCGGCCGTCGCGGCCCCGGGTCCGCGATCCGTCAGGCACCATCGGATTTACCATGACGCTCGCCGACCAGCTGCCCGCAACTCCGGAGCCCGACGATATCTTCGACGCGTTCACCGCGTGGGCGCAGGGCCAGGGGCTCGCCCTGTACCCCGCGCAGTCCGAGGCGCTCATCGAAGTGGTCTCCGGTTCCAACGTCATCCTGACCACCCCGACCGGGTCCGGCAAGAGCCTCGTGGCCACCGGTGCCCATTTCACCGCGATGGCCCACAAACAGCGCAGCTTCTACACCGCGCCCATCAAAGCGCTGGTGTCGGAAAAATTCTTCGCGCTGTGCGCCACGCTCGGGACGGACCGTGTCGGGATGATGACCGGGGACGCCGCTGTCAACGAGGACGCTCCCGTCATCTGCTGCACCGCCGAGATCCTGGCGAACATCGCCCTGCGCGACGGTGCCGACGCCGACGTCGGCCAGGTCGTGATGGACGAGTTCCACTTCTACGCCGACCCCGACCGGGGCTGGGCATGGCAGGTGCCGCTGCTGGAACTGCCCCGCACGCAGTTCATCCTCATGTCGGCGACCCTGGGTGACGTAAGCCGGTTCGAAACGGACCTCACCCGCCGGACCGGCCGTCCCACCGCGGTCGTCCGCTCCGCTGTGCGCCCGGTGCCGCTGTTCCACCACTACGTGACCACCCCGCTGCACGAGACGCTCGAAGAGCTTCTGAACACCCACCAGGCGCCTGTCTACGTCGTTCACTTCACCCAGGCGTCGGCGCTGGAACGGGCGCAGTCACTCATGAGCATCAACGTGTGCACCCGGGCGGAGAAGGACGCCATCGCCGAGATGATCGGCGGGTTCCGGTTCACCGCGGGGTTCGGCAGGACCCTGTCCCGCCTGGTCCGCCACGGCATCGGTGTCCACCACGCCGGCATGCTCCCCAAGTATCGGCGGCTGGTGGAGCTGCTCGCCCAGGCCGGGCTACTGAAGATCATATGCGGTACCGACACTCTCGGTGTGGGGATCAACGTACCGATCCGCACGGTCGTGTTCACCGCGCTGTCCAAGTACGACGGGACCCGGACCCGCCACCTGAGCGCCCGGGAGTTCCACCAGATCGCCGGCCGGGCCGGCCGGGCCGGTTATGACACGGTCGGCACCGTCGTCGTGCAGGCGCCCGAGCACACGGTGGAGAACGAACGCGCCCTGGCCAAGGCCGGCGACGACCCGAAGAAACGGCGAAAGATCGTCCGCAAGAAGCCGCCGGAGGGGTTCGTCTCCTGGGGCGTGCCGACATTCGAACGGCTCGTGGCCGCCGAGCCCGAGCCCCTGACGTCGAGTTTCACCGTCAGCCACTCAATGCTGCTCAATGTGATCAACCGTCCCGGCGACGCCTTCACCGGCATGCGGCACCTGCTCACCGACAACCACGAGCAGCGTCCGGCGCAACGCCAGCACATCCGCCGGGCCATCGCCATCTACCGGGCGCTGCTCGCCGCCGGCATCGTCGAGAAACTCGCCACCCCGGACGAGACGGGACGCACCGTGCAGATCACCGTCGACCTGCAACTCGACTTCGCGCTCAATCAGCCCCTGTCGCCCTTTGCGCTCGCCTCGCTCGAGCTGCTCGACCGGGGCTCGCCGAGCTATCCGCTGGATGTTCTGTCGATCATCGAGGCCACGCTGGACAATCCACGCCAGGTCCTTTCCGCGCAACAGTTCAAGGCCCGCGGTGAAGCCGTCGCCCAGATGAAGGCGGACGGCGTCGAGTACGAGCGTCGCCTTGAGCTGCTCGACGCCGTCACCTACCCCAAGCCGCTGGACGAGTTCCTCGGTGCCGCGTTCGCGATATACCGGCGTGGCCATCCCTGGGTCGACGATCACGAGCTCGCGCCCAAATCGGTGGCCCGGGACATGTACGAGCGAGCCATGACCTTCGTCGAGTACATCGGCTTCTACGGCCTGGCCCGCTCCGAGGGGCTGCTCCTGCGCTACCTGGCCGATGCCTTCAAGGCCCTGCGGCAGACGGTGCCCGAGGACGCCCGGACCGAGGAGCTCACCGATCTGACCGAATGGCTGGGCGAGCTGGTCCGGCAGGTCGACTCGAGCCTGTTCGACGAGTGGGAGCAGCTGCGCAACCCGACGCCGGACGCGCCTTCGGCACGGATCGACGAACGGCCGCCCGCGGTGACGACCAACATCCGCGCGTTCCGGGTCCTCGTCCGCAACGCGCTGTTCCGTCGGGTGGAGCTGGCCGCGCTGCGCCGCTACGACGATCTCGGCGCGCTCGACGCCGACGCAGGCTGGGACCGCGACCGGTGGGCACAGGCCCTCCAGCCGTACTTCGACCTGCACGGCGAGATCGGCACCGGGCCCGACGCCCGCGGACCGGGACTCCTCATCATCAACACCGAGCCGGGACGCTGGACGCTTCGGCAGATCTTCGACGATCCGGCCGGCGACCACGACTGGGGCATCAGCGCCGAGGTGGACCTTGCCGCCTCGGACGAAGCCGGCGCCGCCGTGCTGCACGTCACCGCCGTCGATCAGCTGTAGGGCGGGCGGATGACCGCGACCGGGCAGAGCGCGTAGCGGACACACTGATCGCTCACGGAGCCGAGGAGGAGTTCAGCGAAGCCCCCGTGCCCGCGGGCGCCCATCACCAGCAGCTGCGAGGTCGTGGACTCCAGCAGCAGGGCACGGGCGGCCGAGTCGACGACCACCTCGCTGCTGACGCACAGCCGTGGTGAAACGTCCCGCAGCCCCTTGTCGAGCGCATCGTCGAGTACATCGTTTGCCTGATCGACAAGAGCTCGGCCGGACGAGGCGAGAAACTCCGGATAGGGCGTGGACGCGACCTCCAGCGCGTGTATCACCCGTAGCGGTACATCACGGTATGTCGCCGCACGGGCCGCCCACGCCAGCGCGGCCAGCGACGATGGCGAACCGTCCACACCGACAGCCACCGGCCGGCGGTCGCCGGGCACACCGAAACCCCGCCCCCGCACGACGACGGCCGGAACCGCGCCGTGCTGGACGACCGCCTGGCCCACCGACCCGCGGGGAGAGCAATGAAGCAGACCATGATCGCACGAGCCCACGACCACCATCGGCGCGTGCTTCGACGCCGCCAGCAAGGCGATCACCGCGGGCTCGTGGACCACCCGCCGGACCACCGCGGGAGGTGGCTGGCAGGCCGGGAGCCGAGCAACCGCCGAGTCGAGAACCGCAGCCGCCGTCGCGGTCAGCCCGTCGCGATCAGTAACGCACGCCTGCCGGTGAACGGTCCTGGGCTGGCCGTCCGCAGTCCATGCCAGCACAGCGGTCACAGAGCGCCGATGCATGGCCGCGGTATGCCAGGCCCACCGCAGTGCCTCGACAGAACCAGGCGAGCCGTCCACCCCGGCAACGATCCCTGGCCGTGCGAAAATACTACCGTCTGTCATTGCCGTCCTCCCCACACCGCTCTGGGCGCCGCTCGTTTTGATCATTACGCTGAGGGCGCCCGGGTGCCGGGAGCATCCGGACACAGTGGCGCAGACGTCTACTGGAAACGCCTGCCTCGGCTGCCTGGCACGGCTGCCTGGCGGCGGATACCTGGCGCGGCCGCGCGGAAGCACCGGCGAGGCGCTGGTCACAATCGCGGTGTCAGGCTCCGGCGGGAGCCCCTGTCCGGGGAGGAGGGTGGTCGCGTTACCCGGACGCGCTCGAGGTGGACGCGCGCAGCATCGCCCGGACCCGCATGAGCGCAAAACCAAGAAGATTGCGTCCCGGCCAGGCTGACGGAGCCTGCGCACGTATGTCGTCAGCGGTCAGGCCGATCCCCCACACCCGGTCCAGCGGACTGGCCTCCACCAGTACCCGCTCGCCGGTACCGAGCAGATAATTACGCAACGGCGGATGCTGGTCGAACTTCGCGGCGTTGCCCTGGACCACGATGTCGAAGGAGCACTCGCTCCACACTGCCTCATCGAAACCGCGGACCTGCCGGCCGTGCTTTTTCGCGGCTGCCGGATCAGCCGCGGCGAGAACCGCCCGTGCCGCGGCCACGTCGCCGAACAGCCGGGCCTTGCGTTCCATCATGAAATGCTCAGCCGTCGGATAACGCAGACCGTCCACAGTGAACGCGGAGGGCCACCATTGGCTCAGACAGCCCACGCCGACGCCACGGCCACTGCCCCGCGGTGGATGGTGCCCCCAGAAAAACAGGAGATCCAGCGCGTGCCCGGCCTGTTCCAGCAGGACCAGATCCTCGACCTGGGAGGCGTTCGCCGGCGTGGTCACGGCCTGATGGTCGCACGAGTCGCCTCTCCTTCAACGGCATTCCCACCAGTCGGACCACCCCTGCCCTCAACCGGCCGGGACGGTGCTTCAGCTGGCCGGGGCCGCGTTTCAGCCGGCCGGGACGGTGACCGCCGATCGCGTTGAACCGACGAACGCCGCGCGGGACGCCCGGCGCAACGTTGCGGTACCGGCGGTAGGAAGAGGGCTACGATCTGCAAGTCGCATGACAACTGCATCGGTGAGACCTTTGTCAGAAGGGCCCTTGCCCGCGTGGAAGATCTTTGTTATATGATCCCCGTTACGGACCTGTCATCGTGCGCATGTGTCATTGACCCAGTCTGCGAGCCGCCCCCTCAGGCTGATCTCTCCCGGGTTCCGCGAGACACGATCAGCAAGATCACGGATGTCCCCGTCCGGCGCGAGATCACGTACGACCAGAGCCGCCAAGCGGGCTGTCTGCGCGCTCGCGCGGATGTCGGCGGACCGCGCGTCGATCTGGGCACAGACCGCGCTGGTACCGGCCTGCCTCGTCTCCTGCGACACCGAGCCACAACCGACGAGCCCGACAAGCCCGGCGAGCCCGGTGGCGACCGCCACCGTCACCACCGGCCGCGGCATCGGTAAGAGCCTGTCGCGAGCCACGGGCAGCCCCCTCTCCGGGTGTTCCGCGCGCCGCCTGCATCCGCCCGCGGTATCCCGGTGACGGTATCCGCCCGCAACGCCGCATCCAACGCGACCGCGCCGATTCACAACAGTCCGGTTGAGGACACCGCCTCGGCCGAGGGCGGCACGAGCCGGCTAACGTCGGGTGGTGCGAGTAGCGACGTGGAATATCAACTCGGCGAAGGCACGGCAGGCGCGTCTGATCGAATGGTTGGACCGGGTCCAGCCGGACGTGGTCTGCCTACAGGAGACCAAGCTTTCCGATGACGCCTTCCTGGAGCTCTTCGATGAAGATCTCTTCCGGCGCGGCTACACCGTCGCACATCACGGGGAGGGCCGATGGAACGGCGTCGCGATCTTCTCGCGAGTCGGCCTGGGCGACACCGAGCGGGGACTCGCCGACGCTCCCGGCTTTCCCGGGCCAGAACCCCGGGCGCTGGCCGCGACCTGCGGTGGCATCCGAGTCTGGTCGCTTTATGTGCCAAACGGCCGGGCAGTGGACGATCCGCACTATACCTACAAGATCAACTGGCTCGCCGCGCTACGGGTATGCGTGGAAAAAGCCCTGACGACCACGCCGGTACTCGCCTGCGGTGACTTCAACATCGCTCCCACCGACGCCGACGTATGGGACCCGGCCGACTTCGTCGGCGCCACCCACGTCACCGAGGCCGAGCGACAGGCCCTGCGGGAGCTCACCGCCCTCGGCCTGGTGGACGTCACACGCAAACGGTGGCCGGACGAACAGATCTTCACCTACTGGGACTACCGGTCGCTGATGTTCCCGAAGAACAAGGGAATGCGCATCGACCTCGCCCTTGCCAGCGGCCCGGTCGCCGAGCGAGTACGAGCGGTCTGGGTTGACCGGCAGACCCGCAAGGGCACAGGCGCATCCGACCACGCACCGGTGGTCGTCGACATTGACGAGGCACCGGATGGGGACATCGGCCCGATGGTCCCGCCGCCCTCCCCACCCTCCCCGCGCGCGCAGCGCCGCCGGCTGACCGGCTGACCGGCTGACCC